>NZ_JBIXLN010000032.1:0-57050 GCF_045798555.1 Paeniglutamicibacter sp. MACA_103
GCCGGCGCGCTCGGATTCCGGGCGGGACCAAATGACAGTGGGGTTCCAACTTGTTTCGCTCACCAGACCAGTCAAGCAGAAATTCGCGGCATTCGGCGATTTGCCGCTCAACCTACGCTTAGGTAACTTACGTATTCTTTGATAAGAATATCTTTGTGAACAAAAGCATCGAGACTTCCTCCCCGGCCTCCACCGATCCTGGTACTGCCCGTCATCCATGGACTCGCTATGTCGCATTGGGAGATTCCTTCACCGAAGGCGTCGGCGACGATGACCCGCGCAATCCGGGGAGCTACCGTGGCTGGGCGGATCGAGTTGCCGAGCAGCTCAGCCACGACGTCGATGATTTTGCCTACGCCAACCTGGCCATCCGCGGACGGCTCATCACGCAGATATTCGATGAGCAGGCCGGGGCCGCCCTCGAGCTCAAGCCAGACCTCATCAGTTTGTGCGCCGGCGGCAATGACGTGATTCGTCCGGGCGGGGATCCGGATGCCATCGCGGACAAGCTTGACGCGCTCATGCGCGTACTGGCCACCTCGAATGCAACCATCCTGCTCTTCACCGGTCCCGACATCCGTGACACCCCGGTGCTTGGCGGAATTCGGGGCAAGGTGGCCATCTACAACGAAAACGTGCGAACCATAGCCGCCCGTTACGACGCGGTGGTGGCGGACATGTGGTCCCTGCGGGAGTTGCACCAACCCCGCATGTGGGCGGACGATCGCTTGCACTTCTCCCCCCTGGGTCACCACACCATTGCGGCGATGGCCTTGGACGCGCTCAACGTGCCGCACAAGCTGAAACAACTTGAACCCAGCGAGGCCCAGCTCAAGAACTGGCGAGAGGCACGGCGTGACGACCTCATTTGGGCGCGCACGCACCTGGCCCCGTGGGTCATTCGTCGCGTTCGGCACCAATCCTCGGGCGACGGCATTTCGGCGAAGCGTCCGCTTGCCACTCCGTTCACCGAACAGCCGCCGAACGCCTCCCTGGGAAACGGCCCCGCAATCTAACTGATTGGCGGCCAGGGCCCGCGGGGACCTCGGCCTGGACTCCATCGCCGCACATCACGAATGCAAAACGGTTGGTGAAATCCGTCGAGACTTTTGCCGACGGGTGTTTGACTAGTGCTGGAAGCAAGGGGCCAGGCAAGTTTGCAGCGGCAAGCGACATTATGAGGAGGGCACCCAGTCAACGACTCAGACTCCATCACGATGGATGAATCTCCCACCGAACTGTCGGCGCCCGGGGACGCCGTGGATTTCGGATACGTGGGAGCGGACGCGTCGGATCTTCCCGGAGGGATGGGCGTCGTTTTCGATGCAATGCCCGTGCTCATGGGAGTCTTCGCCGTCGCGCGTCTGAGGATCCTGACCGACTAGGTCTCATACCTCATGGAAAACGAATGGCTCCGGCCGCGGAACAAACCCTGAACCGGAGCCATGTCCGTTTTCCTAGCCGGCGTCGGCTTGCAGGCCGGACTCCCGCGCGAAAATGTTCTCCTCGAGGGCATCGCTGAGTTGCTCGATGTCGGTCAGGAAGCCGTCGTGGCCAATTGGCGACGTGATGTACTGGACCTTGCACGGATTCGGCAGCAGTTTGGCCAGGCGCTCCGATTGCTCGGGCCAGTACAGGCGGTCCGAATCCACGGCGGCCACCAGGAAATTCACGTCTCCAAGTCGTGCCAAGGCAGACTCGATGGAACCGTGGCCTCTGCCAACGTCGTGGCTCATGAGCGCCTCGGTCAACACCAAGTAGCTGTTGGCGTCAAAGCGGCCCACCAGCTTGCTGGCTTGGTGGTCCAGGTAGCTTTCCACCTGGTACCGCCCGCGGTCCAGGCCGGGGCTTGAGACCGGCAATTCGTCCCCTTGCGGTGCCCGCCCGAACCTGACGTCCAGTTCGGCCGCCGTGCGGTACGTGATGTGGGCAATGCGTCGCGCAATCCCCAGCCCCGCCGAAGGGACGAGTTCATTGGCGTAGTAGTCGCCTCCGGCGAACTCCGGGTCCAACCTGATCGCGGCGGTTTGCGCCTGGGCGAAGGCAATCTGCTCGGCCGACGACTCGGCCGAGGAGGCCACCACCACGCAGTTCTTCACGCGCTCTGGGAACTCGACGGCCCACTCCAGTGCGCGGGCCCCGCCCATGGATCCGCCCAGCACGGTGTGCCACGTGGTGATTCCCAGCTCGTCGGCCAGGCGTGCCTCAAGGCGCACCGAATCCTTGATGGTCGTGAACGGGAACCGCGATCCCCAGGCCACGCCATCCGGGTCAAGGCTGGCCGGCCCCGTGCTTCCGGAGCAGCCGCCAACCATGTTCGCCGAAACCACAAAGTAGCGCTCGGTGTCCACCGTCTTGCCCGGTCCCACAAAACCGTCCCACCAGCCCGGTTCCGTCGAGGCGCCGCGCGCAACGTGGCTGTCGCCGGTCAGTGCATGGGCGATGTAGATGGCGTTGGAGGCATCGGCATTCAGCGTGCCCCAGGTTTCGTACCCCAGCACGATTTCCGGCAGCGTCGCACCCGTTTCGAAGGTGTAGGCACCGGTGTGCAGGTGCCGCAGGATGCCATCGGGGGCATAGTCCAACGCCGCTGCGGTTTCTGCGTCATAAAGGACCACGTTCGTCTCCACGCTCACCGGGTGCCCTGCAACTCGACATCACCCAACGAGGCCACGGCCTCGAAGCCTGCATGCAGGTCGGCGATGATGTCGGCAACGTTCTCGATGCCGACGCTCAAGCGGACCAGGCCCGGGGACACCCCGGCCGCAAGCTGTTCGGCCTCGGTCAGCTGCGCGTGGGTGGTGGAGGCCGGGTGGATGACCAACGACCGCACATCACCGAGGTTTGCCACGTGTGAGTGCAGTTCCAGCGCGTCGACGAAACCCTGGCCCGCCACGCTTCCCCCGGCAATCTCGAAGGCGACAATGGCTCCGGTTCCGCGCGGACCGTACTTGCGGCCCCGCTCGAACCACGGGCTGGAGGGGAGCCCCGCGTAGATGACACGCTCAACCTGCGGCTGGGCCTCAAGCCATTGCGCGACCTCCACGGCGTTGGAGACGTGGCGCTCCATGCGCAGAGAGAGCGTTTCCAGGCCCTGGGCGATAAGGAACGCGTTGAACGGTGCAACGGCCGACCCGAGGTCGCGGAGCAACTGCACGCGGGCCTTGAGGATGAAGGCCAGGTTGGCACCCAGGGCACCGTTGACGCCGAGGTCGCGGGCGAACACCAGCCCGTTGTAGGACTCGTCGGGGGTGTTGAAGCCGGGGAACTTTTCCGGATCGGCGGCAAAGTCGAAGTTGCCCGAATCCACAATGACACCGGCGATCGCGGTGCCGTGTCCGCCGAGGTACTTGGTGGCGGAGTGGATCACGATGTCCGCTCCCCACTCGATGGGACGGATCAGGTACGGAGTGGCCAGGGTGTTGTCGACAAGCAGCGGCACACCCGCCTCGTGCGCGATGGCCGAGACGCCTTCGATGTCGAGCACGTCCTGGCGCGGGTTGGAAACCACTTCGCCGAAGAATGCCTTGGTGTTGGGCTTCACCGCTGCGCGCCACCCGTCGAGGTCATCCGGATCGGCAACAAAGGTGACTTCGATGCCCAGCTTGCGCAGGGTGTGCTTGAAGAGGTTCTGCGTTCCCCCATAAAGGCTCGGGCTGGCCACGATGTGGTCGCCGGCCTCGGCGAGGTTCAAGATCGAGAACGTGGTGGCCGCCTGGCCAGAAGCCAGCAACAATGCTCCCACGCCGCCTTCGAGGTTGGCGATGCGCTGCTCCACGGCTTCCTGCGTCGGGTTGCCGATGCGCGTGTAGATCGGTTCCAGCTCGGCCAGGGCAAAGCGTGCTGCGGCGCTTTCGGCGCTCGGGAACACGAACGAGCTGGTTTGGTAGATCGGCAGGGCGCGTGCGCCGGTTGCGGAGTCGGGTTCCTGCCCCACATGGATCTGACGGGTTTCAAAGGACCAGTTGTTAGACATCTCTTCCCCTTCAAGGATTCTAGGGGTATGCCCGAAGCCGACTCCGGCAGAGGCCGTGCCTTGGCTGGGGGCAATCCCGCGCTTGTCCCACGTCTTTTTGACGTAGGGCCTGGTCTTCACCCGGGGCACCCCACCGCGGCGGAGGGTTGCCGTTCAGCAAGCCGGGGCCTTCTGCTGAAACTCATGACCTTGGCAATAAGTCTGGCGCAGGGCTTCATATCTTCGCAACCACGTCTCAAATTGTGACAAGCCGAAAGGCAACCGCACTACCCCGCGGCCGTTTGGGGAAAGCTGCCCCAAAGCAAGTTAGGGCAGCCTAAGTCGAGAGCCAGATCACAAAGTGCCATGATAGGCACATGATGAGGTTGGACCATGTAACTTACGCTTGTGGACCCGACGGCCTCGCGGCAACTGCCGCTCGGATCGGCGAGGCCCTTGGACTCGAATCTGTAAAGGGCGGTGTGCACCCACGTTTTGGTACGCGCAATGTCATCTTCCCGCTGAAGAACAACCAGTACCTGGAAGTTGTCGAGGTCTTGAACCACCCGGCATCGGACAAGGCACCGTTTGGCCAGGCCGTACGGGCCCGTTCCGAACTCGGTGGCGGCTGGATGGGTTGGTGCGTTGCGGTTGATGACCTGGCTCCGGCGGAAGAACGCCTGGGCCGGGGCTCCGTTCCGGGAAACCGGAAATTCCCGGACGGGCAGGAACTGACCTGGCGCCAGATCGGCATCAACGGCCTGATCGCCGATCCGCAGGTTCCGTACCTGCTGCGCTGGGACGACGGGACCGAGGACCTGCACCCGTCAAAGGCACTGGAACCACAGGGCAAGATCTCCTCGATCAGCATTGCCGGCTCCAGCGAACGCGTCGCCGACTGGCTCGGACAGCCCGAGCAGCTGCCCGTTGGCGAGGTCGCTGTTGATTGGCAGGCTCCCAACGGAACGCCGGGAATCCTCTCGGTGACCTTTGAAACGCCCAAGGGTCAAATCACGCTGTAACGACGCAGCGCGAGGAACCACAATCAAGGTGGGGATCGACCGGTTCATCCGGCCGATCCCCACCTTGCTTAATACCTAGTCCGTTCCGCCGACAGCTTCGTCGACGACGTCCAGCAGTTCGTCCTTCAGTATTTCGAAGTGCTTCACCATGATGGACCCGATCGCCATCAACAGTCCGCCGACCAGCAGGACTTGCTGCAGCAGTCCGGTTATCCAGTAGACCAGTTCGGTTCCCGGCAACATCGTGTCGTAGTACCACGGCCAGATCGGATTGCCGATCACGGCCACGATCGCACCGACGGCAGCCAGTACGAAGCCGAGGCGGAGCATCGTTTTGGAACTCAAAAGTTGGGGCATCGTTGCTTCTCGACTTTCTCCACGTTTCCCGGCACTCACCGTCTACCAATGGCAGACAGTTCTCTCGGCCGGTTCCGGCACCTAATCCCGAGGCCGTTCGGGCTGCGCATGCTTGTCTTTTCGGACGGCGGCCACGGCCTCCTCCGCCGAACGAACCACGAAGGAACCGGCCAACAGGAACAGTCCGCCGTAGAAGGCACCTTGCTGGAGCACTGCGGCAAGTCCGCCCACGAATCCCCTCAGCGGGTCGTAGATGTTGCTTTCATTGATCAGCCAGCCCAAGAGCGGCGATGCGACCAGATAAAAGAGGGCTCCCAGAATCCCCAACACCAATCCAACGCGGAACATTTTCTGAGAACTCATGGCCTGGGGCATGTCCAGCTCCTTGGTTGCGGGGCCCTGCCCCGGCAGCGCAGCAAGTTGGTGGCGCGAGCTTTCTGGGGCCTGTCTGCCTTGAGCCTAGCAACGGGCCCCGGAAGCACAAGCTTTCACAAAGAACGTAATCAAACCGTGTTTCAGGAACCCAGCCCGATGGCCGTGCCCACCAGCGCATAGCCGACGAATCCCGCGATATCCAACAACGCATGGGCGATGACCAGCGGCATGACCCTGCCCCGCTTCGAATACACGTAGCCGAAGACCACGCCCATGGCGACGTTTCCGATGAAGGGGCCAATGCCCTGGTAGAGGTGGTAGCTGCCCCGCAGCACGGCACTGGCGAAGATGATCTGCCACTTCCCCCAGCCCAGGCGACCGAGGCGCTCGAAGAGGTACCCGACGACGATGACTTCTTCCAGGATGCCGTGGCGGATCGCGGAGAAGACCAAGACCGGTACAGTCCACCAATAGTCATCCAACGCCGCCGGCACGATGATCGTGGTCAGCCCAAGTGCACGCCCCAACGCGTAGACGCCGAGGGTTCCGATGCCCATGGCCAGAAACAGCCCGGTCCCCCAGCCCAGGTCCCTGAACGGCCGCACCAGGTCGAAGCCGAGCCGGGCAAAGGGGTTGCCCCCGGGAATCCGCCAGAGCAGGTAAAGGACCAGCATCACCGGCACCAGGGCGAAGAAGATGTCCAGCAATTGGTAGGTCAGGTCGAAGTACTGGCGCTGGTTCAGCGAATTGTTCAGCGACGTGGTCTGTGAGCCCAGGGGTGCCCTGGTCATCTTGTCGATGAGGTTCACGATCGCGTAGATGCCCGATTGGCCCAGGGACAAGCCCAGGACGATGAGCAGCTCGATCCTCAGCCCACGGCGGGTCCCGGCGTCTGCCTTCGATCTCCCCGATGCTTCGCTGAACCGGGTGTTCCCCGACGCTTCTGAGCTCATGCCTTCGATCCTACGTGGTGATCCTGTGTACCCACACACCTGTTGACCTGCAAGGATGGATGGGTGACCCGAGAAGCCCTGCCCCGCGAATACAAGCTGGCCACCGCCCTTTATCCGGGGCCGGACTGGAAGGCCGCGCGCGTGGATGAGGGTGGACAATTCCACCTGGTGCTGGTGGCCGAGGGCGAAGCCGTGATGCGGATGAGCCGCACCGCGGAAGCGGCCCGGCAGATGCAACGGCGCGTGGATCTGGTCCAGGCATTGGAGGGCCGTTTCAGCTTCCAGCTGCCCGCCGCGTTGAGCGAGGTCTGGCACGGCGATGGGTGCTCCGCCGTCATCCAGCGCTACGTCCCGGGTGCTCCGCACCTGCCGCACACCGGTGACGCCACCCGCCTGCGCGCCGTGCTCGAGGAGCTCGCGGCCGTCGAGGTCGGGCCGCTTGCCCCGCTGCTGGCCCCGCCCTTTTCCTTCCGGGGCCCGTGGACCGCGCCAAAGATCGAGGCCACCTTGGAGGCCCTGCCCGCGGAGTTGGCCGGGGCCGCGCAGCGGGTCCTGGACGCCCTCCCGGGCTTTGAGGCGGTGGCGCCGGCGCTGGTCCACGGAGACCTCGCCGGCCACAACATGCGTTGGCGCGACGGCGAACTGCTCGGCATCCTCGACTGGGACCTGGCCGCCGCCTGGGACCCGGCGCTGAACACCGCCTACCTTGGCCTGTGGCACGGAGCCCACCTGCTCGAGGACATTGCCCCGAGCCTGGACGTGGCCTGGCGCGCCCGCATCTGGCTCGGAGCCATGTCCCTGGAAAGCGTCTACGACGCCTCGCTGAATCCGGGGCGGGATTCCGCTGCGCTGATCGGGAAGATCCGTCCGCGCCTCATGGCCGCTGCCGAGGCAGCCCGCGGCTAGCGCGCGCCCGGCCTCGATTCGGCAATGATGACGGGAATGCCCGACTCCACCAACTCGCGCTTCTGTTCCTCGGTGATCCCGTCATCGGTGATCAATGCGCTGAACGTCGACCGGGACAGGGTCGCAAAGGCGCTGTGCCCGATCTTCGAGGAGTCGCACACCAGGTAGCTGCGGCGCGCCCGGCGGATCATCAGGTCGTTGATGGAGGCCTCGAACTCGTCCGAGACCGTCGGCCCGATGTTCGCCTCCAGGCCGTTGATGCCCACGAAGGCTACGTCCAAGGTGACCTTTTCCAGCGACTGTTCCGCAAAGGGGCCGACCAGTTCGTAGGACCGCGGGTTCAGCACTCCCCCGGTGACCATCACCTTCACGTGCGTGCGCACCGCCAGCATCGAGGCGATGTTGACGGCGTTGGTCACCACGGTGAAGGTGGTCCGCCCGGAGTCGTTGACCAGCTCGCGGCGCATCCCCAGCTGAGTGGCAATGGCGCTCGAGGTGGTGCCGCCGGAAAGGCCCACCACCATGTCCTGGGTGACCATGGAGGCGGCGAGCACCGCGATGGCATGCTTCTGCACCGCCGCGTCTTCCTTTTGGTAGCGAACCGGCAGGTCGTAGGCCACGGTGTTGGACACCGCTCCGCCGTGGGTGCGCGAGAGCAGCGAGGAGGCGGCCAGCGAGTCCAGGTCCCGGCGTGCGGTGGCGGGCGAGACCTCGAGTTTGTGCACGATGTCGTCGACCTCGATCTTCCCGAACCGGGAAAGCAGTTCGAGGATGGCGTTGAGGCGTTCTTCGCGTTTCACCTTTTCACCCGTCTGTCGTCATGTGGCCGGGTGGGGATCCACCGGCCGATCCGTGGCAAGGAAGCCGTCCGTTGCCCGCGGCCCGGACCACTCGCGGCTTCCGCCGCTGGTGCATCCGGCTCCGCCGAACGGCGGAGGATGAGGTCACCACGGGTTTGGCGAACCGCGCCGCGGCACGGGAACCTACTTTACAGCTCCGGCGGCCAGGCCGCCGATCAGGCGCTTCTCAATGAGCATGAACAGGACGATCACCGGGATGATGGCCACGATCGAGACGCCGAAGACGTACTGCCAGGCCGTGGAGTATTGTCCCACGAACCTGGTCAACGCCACCGACAGCGGCTGGTTCTCCGCGGTGGAGAGGATGACCAGGGAGGCGGCGAATTCGTTCCAGCAGGAGACGAAGGTGAAGATCACCGCGGTGACGATGCCCGGCCAGACCAGCGGCAGGTTGATGCGGAAGAGCACCAGGATCTTTCCGGCCCCATCGATCTGCGCCGCTTCGTCGACCTCCTTGGGAACCGAGGCAAAGAACGAATGCATGATCCACACCGCGAAGGCCAGGTTGAAGGCGGCGTTGATCAGGATCATGGCCAGCCAGGTGTCGTAGAGGTTCATGGCAAGCATCTGCTTGAACAGGCCCGCGGTCAGCACCGCCGGCTGCAGCATCTGGGTGACGATCACCAGGAACATGAAGACCATCTTGCCCGGGAACTTGAAGCGCGCGGTGTAGTAGGCGGCCGGGGTGGCCACCAGCAGCACCAGCAAGGTGGCACATAGGGAGATGACGATGGTGGAGATGAGGTTGAAGGCCACCGGGGTTTCGGGGGTGTCCCACATGGTCAGGTAGTTCGACCACTGCGCCCCTTCCCGCGGCAGGTAGCTTGGCGGGATGGCAAGGATCTCGGCCTGGGTCTTGAGCGACCCAAAGAACATGATCCCGTAGGGAATCAGGAACGCGATGGCGACGAGCAGGCCCACGACCATGCGCCAGATGACGGTTCGGCGGGAGGCACGGTCCTCGGTGATCAGGATCGACATGGGATTCCTAGACCTCCCTCATGGGCTTGACGGTCTTGACGTAGATCGCGACGATCACCAGCACGATCGCGAAGTTCACCACCGAGAGCGCCGAGGAGATGTCCAGCCGGCGGTCGAATTGCAGGACCTTGAAGATGTAGGTCATCAGCGTGTCCGCGCTGTAGCCGGGAATGGATCCGGTGATGATCTTCAGGATCGGCAGGTTGTTGAACACGTTGATGATGTTGATCAGCACGGCCACCGCCAGCGCCCCGCGCAGCTGCGGCAGGATCACGAAGAGGTAGGTTCCCCAGCGGTTCGCCCCGTCCATGCGGGCGGCCTCCAGCGTCTCGTTGGGGATTGCCTGCAGGCCGGCCAGGAGCGTGTAGGTGGTGAACGGGATCGACACGAAGATCGCGACCACGATGGCCACGGCCATCGCCGGGACGGCGTTCTTGGTGAACCCGTACCCCTCGTCCAGGACGCCGATGTCGATGAGGAACTTGTTGAAGATCCCGTAGTTGGGATCCGCCGCGTAGTAGAACACGGTGGTGGTCATGACCACCGATGCCGCCCACGGGACAATGACCGCCATGCGCACCAGGGTCCGCCCGGGGAAGGGCTTGTTCAGGAACTGCGCCAGCGCCAGGGAAATCACCACGGTGAATGCCACCACGACCACCACCCAGACCACGGTGTTCAGCAGGATCCGCGGCAGCGCCGGGTCGGCGAAGACCTTGGAGAAGTTCGCGAAGCCCACGCCCTCGAGGTCGGTGCCGACCTGTGAGATCTTCCGGGTGGAGTTATAGATCATGTACCCGGCGGGGAACACCACGATGGCCAGGATCAACAGGAGCGCCGGGCCGATCCACGGCAGGGCCGCGAGGAACGACCCGCCCTCCCTGGCGGATGTGCGCGCGGACCGGCGCTTCGGGGAGGTTGCGACGCTCATGGCGGGGATCTCCTGCGTTACGGGGGCGGAAAATTGTGTACTTCAACCGCGGGCGGGGCTCCCTCGTTGGAGGTGAGCCCCGCCCGTCTTGGCCGGGTTGAGCCCGGCCCGGTGCACGTGACCGGCGGATGCCGGGGCCTCGTCCGGGGCCGGGGGCGGTGCGGCTAGCTGGCTGCGTCGGCCTTGGCCTGGATTTCCTTCAGGACATCCGCAGCGCTCTTGCCCGTATCGATCTGCCCCATCAACGACTTGAAGGCGCCGTCGGTGGCGTTCCATGCCGGGTTGGTGGTCGGGTAGAAGACCGCGTTGGGCAACATGTCGAGGAACGGCTTGAGCGTTTCGTCGCCTGCCAGCTTCTCGGAGCCGGACTTGGTGGTCGGCAGGAAGCCCTCGGTGGAAACCCAATCGGTGTAGACGTCGGCGGCGAAGAAGTAGTCCATGAACTTCTTGACGGCCGCTGTCTTGGAACCGTCGTTCTTGAATGACATCAGGCGGTCGGCGACGCCAAGGGTTGCCGGCGCACCGGACTTGGTGGCCACCGGCGCGATGCCGTACTCAAGGTCGGGGTTCTCCTTTTCGATCTGGCCAACGGTCTGCGGCAGCCCATAGGCGAAGCCGAGCTTGCCCTGGACGAAGGTGTTGAGCATCGGGGTGCGCTGGGTGGCGCCCGGGTTCTTTTGCGTGGCACCGTCCTTGATCATCTTCTGCATGTACTCGGTGGCTTCGACGTTGGCCGGGGTGTCCACGGCAATGCTGGCGGTGTCGCCGAAGTTGCCGCCGTTGCCGGCGAACCAGATCATCGATTCGCCCTGCGCTTCTTCGCTGCCCAGCGGCATGCCGTAGCCGTCGGCCTTGGTCTTCTCGCTCACGGCCATGGCTGCGTCGTGGAGTTCGTCCCAGGTCTTGGGGACCGAGGAGATCCCGGCTTCCTCCATCAACGTCTTGTTGTAGAAGAGTGCGCGGGCCGAGGCAATCAGCGGCAGGCCATACTGGGTCCCTTCGAGCTTTTCGTTGTCGGCAAACGACGGCTGGAAGTCGGCCACGGTCGCCTCGGAGGCGATGTCGGCGGCCGGGGCCAGCAGGCCCTCGGCGGCGAATTCGGCGAAGGCGCCGCCGTTGTAGATGTCGGGTGCCTTGTTGCCCTGGACCTTCGTCTTCAACACGCTTTCCAGGTTTTCCCAGGACTGGATTTCAAGATTGATCTTCACGTCGGTGTTGGCCGCCTCGAAGTCCTTGATCACGCCCTCCCACAGGGCCTTGGTTCCGGTGGAATAGCTGGGAACCAGCATGTCCAGGGTGGTGACGGCGCCGGGGGCGCCGGACTCGCCGCCCCCGTCCGTGGTGCCGCCGCCGAAACCGCAAGAGGTCAGCAGCAATGCTGCGGCCGCGGCACCGGCAATGAATGTTCCTCGGAGAGTGCGCTTTTTCATCGGTCCTCGCTCCATGTGGTCGGTGTGATCGTTTGGCACTTCACAACGACAAAAATGATGTTATGTGCTTTATTCACAATTAGAACGATCAATAACGCACATCTTCCCTTGATTATGCTGTGACCACGGACACTCAGTCAAGTGGTGGGAAGCCCGAACTCGGGAATTTTCGGCCGTGGACGCGGAAGTCCGGGCAAGGCCTTGTCACCACCGGGTTTCTGCCGCAAGCGCGAGTGGGTGTGGCGGTTCTCCTCCCCGAGCCGCGGACTCGGCAAGGGAGCCAACGCCCCGGAGTGGCAGGAAGCCTGTGGGAATGCGGAACCGAAGGAAATCGGGCGCGGGAGCTACTCGGAGGAGGGGCGCTGGCGCTGCCGTTTCGTTTCCGAACGCCGGCTCTTTGCGGCGAGGCGCCGCTTCTTCGAGCCCCGGGTGGGCTTGGTCGCGCGCCGGCTCGCGGGTTCGGGAGCGAGTCCGGCGGCCACGAGCTCGGAGAGCTTGCGCAGGGCGGTTTCGCGATTGCGAAGTTGGGAGCGTTGTTCGGAGGCCGTCACGGTGAGCACCCCGGCGACGAGGCGACGCTCCAGGCGGGCGGCCAGCATCGTTCGCTGGCTATCGGTGAGCGCCAAGGAGTCCGTGACGCTCCAGAAGAGTTCGACGCGGCTGTCCGAGGTGTTGACGTGTTGGCCGCCGGGCCCGGAGGAACGCGAGAAGCGCCAGCCCAATTCCGCCGAGGGAATCGTAAGCGCGGGCGACACCAACAGATCCATGCATTAAGTGTTGCACGAAGCGGCCAGCGGCGAATTCAGCGTGGCTGCCCGGCGAAAAGGCGCAGCAGCCGAGCGGCTTCGGTGGCCATCGCATCCCGGCCACGGGCCATGTACTTGCGCGAATCGACCACCGAGGGGTTCTCCTCGAGGTATTCGCGGACGGCCCGGGTGAAGAAGCCGTTCAGGTGCGTGGAGACGTTGATCTTGGTCATGCCGGCGTCGATGGCCGCCACGAGGTTTTCGTCGCTGACCCCCGAGGACCCGTGGAGCACCAGTGGCACATCCAGGGCGGCACGGATCCGTGCGATCAGGTCGAGGTCCAGTGCCGCGGAGCGATCGAGCATCGCATGGGAGGAACCCACCGCCACGGCCAGGGCGTCCACGCCGGTGGCACCCACGAAGGATGCCGCCTCCGCGGGATCCGTGCGCACGCCCGGCGCGTGCGCTCCGTCCTTGCCGCCGATCTTGCCGAGCTCGGCCTCGACGTAGACGCCGGCCGCATGCGCGTATTCGGCCACGCGCCTGGTGGCGGCAACGTTGTCGTCGTACTCCAGGTGCGCTCCGTCAAACATGATCGAGCCGAAGCCCAGGTCCACCGCCGCGCGGGCCAGGTCCTCGGATTCCGCATGGTCGAGGTGGACGGCAACGAGCACGCTCGCGGTGCGGGCGGCGGCGAGCGTCGCAAGGGCGACGGGCTCCAGGCCGCCGTGGTAGGTCACGCAATTTTCGGAGACCTGCAGGATCACCGGGGTTTGCGCCAGCTCGGCTCCCCGGATGAGTGCCTCGGCACTTTCCAGGTGGATGACGTTGAAGGCGCCTTGTCCGATCTTGGCGGTACGGGCGGCATTGATGATTTCTGCGGTATTGACCAAGGGCACCGTGGATGCGTCCTTTCAAAGGGAGGGCGAAGCATGGGGGGACGGGCTTTATGGAGATTCGGACGTGGCAAGAACGAGGGCCCGGGCCAATTCCGGGTGCGAGGGGTGCAGCTCCCCCGCGGTCGGCATGAGCACCGCGGAGGCCGACCAGGCCGCCGCCCGGGGAAGGACCACCGAATCGTGGTCCTCGCGCCGGTGCAGGCCCACGGCGATGGCGGCGACCGCCGAATCCCCGGCACCGGTGGGGTTGCCCGCCAGGGGTTCGGGCAGGCGGGCCGATGCCCAATGCCCGGGCCTTGCCACGGCAAAATGAAAGAGGCCCGCTTCGCCGGCACTCGCGTAGACGTGCTTGGCCCCGGCGTCCAACAGGATCGCGGCTCCGCCCGCCAACGAATCGGTGCCGGTGACTTCGGCCAGCTCGTGGTGGTTGGGCTTGAGCACCGTGGCACCGGCGCGGGCAGCGGCCAGCAACGCGGGACCGGAGGTGTCGATGATGCTGGGGATGCCACGGCGTGCCGCTTCCCGCACGCACCACGGAAAGAAGTCCGTATCTGCTCCCTCCGGCAACGACCCGCAGGCAGCCAGAACCGTTGCCCCCTGGTCCAGCAGCGCGATGACACGGGCGCGGATGGCGTCCCATTCGTTCGCGCCCAGCGCGCCTCCGCGTTCGTTGAGAACCGTGGTGCGTCCCGTGGCGTGCTCGACCAGGGCGAAGCTGCGTCGGGTCTCTGCGGCGACCGGGATCAGCGAATGCGCGACTCCCGCGGATTCGAGCTCCCTGGTGAACACCCGCCCGTTGGGTCCCCCCACCGGCGCGACCGCGAGGACTGGTACTCCCTGGGAATGAGCGACCCGGGCCACGTTCAGGCCCTTGCCGCCTGCCCTGCGCACCGGGGCATCGACCCTGTTGCTCCCGCCCACGTCCAGGACCTCGAGTCCGTAGGTCTCGTCGACGGCGGGGTTCGGCGTGATCGTCAGGATCATGGTTTCCTGCCCAAGGCCTCGGAGGCTTTCAGGAAGGCGCCGTGCAGGCCGGCATCCCCTCCAAGCCGGGCGGGGACGATCAGCGGTTCCCGATGGTAGGAAAGCCTGCGGCGCACCGAGTGGCGCAGCGGTTCCAGCAGCGCCTCCCCGGCTTGGGCGAGCCCGCCGCCGATGACGACCGTCTCCGGTGCGATGCAGGCGCTGAGCTGCGCGATGGAAAAGGCGATGGCCTCCACGGCCTCGTCCCAGATCCTTGCCGCGGTCGGGTCCCCCGACTGCATGGCTTTGAGCACTTCGCGGGCGCCGCGCACCTGGGTGCCGCTGGCCTGCGAGTAGCGCTTGGCGATGGCACCTGCAGAGCCAAGGGTTTCCAGGCATCCGTGGGCGCCACACGGGCAATCGAGCCCGCCCGGCACCGCCGCGTGGCCGAGTTCCCCCGCATATCCCCCGGCGGAAACCGGGCGTCCGTCGATGAAGAGCGCGGCGGCAATGCCGGTCCCGATGACCAGCATGACGGCATTGCGGACCTTGGCTCCCAGTTCGGCGCCGGCCCCGAATTCCAATTCGGCGGCTCCGGCCATGGCCACGTCGTGCCCAAAGCCGACGGGAAGCGAGAAGGCGCGGGCCGCCATGTCGCGCAGGGGGGCATCGCGCCACCCAAGGTTTGCGGAGAACACCCCGCGCCCCCGCTCCTCGTCGACGATCCCGCACACGAGCAACCCCACGGCCTCGGGGCGAACCAACGGTGTTTCCGCCCTTAGTTCGGCCCCCAGCACGTGGAGCTGTTCGATCAGTGTTTCCGCGGGATTCGCGGTGCCGCGCCGGGTGGGAACCCGGCGGATGCCCAGCAGGTTTCCCGCATCGTCGGCCAGCGCCGACTTGACGTCGGTGCCTCCGACGTCGAAGAGCAGGTATGGAGGGTTCATGGTGTCAGGGACTCCCGGTCGCTTCCCTAGGCCTCGTCGGAGAGGATGACCGAACGGGTCAGGTTGCGCGGCGCATCAGGGTTCATGCCGCGGGCGCGGGCGCGGTCCAGGGTGACACGGTGGATGCGGGCCAGCTCGGCCAGCGGGTGCACGTCGTTGTTGAGGTACAGGGCCCCGGTGCGCACCATGTCTCCGGCCAGGCCCTCGGGCTCCTCGCCGAGCATCCACGTCACGCGGTTCGGGGCGGCAATGGCGATCGGGCCGTGGCGGTAGTCCATGGCCGGGTAGGACTCCGTCCAGCCCTGCACGGCCTCGCGCATCTTCAGCGCCGCTTCGTGGGCCAGGCCAACGGTCCAGCCGCGGCCCAGAAACGTGAACTGCTCGGCTTCCAGTAGCTCGGCCGGGGTCTGGGCGGTGACCGCGGTGCGGGCATCGGCCACGGCGTCGGCCAGGTCCACTCCGACGCTGGTGAGCAGGTAGGCCAGCGCGGTGGTCGCGAAGCGCGTCTGCACCACCGATTCCTCGTCCGCGTAGGGCAGGGCGATCACGGCGTCGACCTTGGCAACGATCGGGGAGGTGGTGTCTCCGATGACGGCGACGGTCGGGATGGATCCGTCCAGTTCCGCCAGCAGTTCCAGGACCTCGGAGGTGGTGCCCGAGCGGGTGATGGCAACCAACGCGTCGTAGTCGCGGGTGGCGATGAAGGCTTCGGATGCGGCGAACGCATCGGTCACGCCCCTGCCGGCGGATTCGCGGGCGGCGGCGTAGGCCTGGGCCATGAACCAGGAGGTGCCGCACCCAACGACAGCGACGCGCAATCCGTCTGCCGGAAGCAGGTTCTCGGCCTTGGACTGGGCGATTGCCCGTTCCCACATCTCCGGCTGCGAGGTGAGTTCGGCGTCCATGTGGTGGCCAAGCTGGCTGGTATCGCTCACGACTGTCTCCTTCTAAGTCCCGGCGCCCACGATTGGGCCCGGAAATGGCATGCTCCTGCCTTCTATGATTGCTTATGATCGTTTGACTTGTCTAGCGATCATAAAAAGTCTCACGGACATGTCTTGCTTGACGCGCACACAAAGTCGTCACATGAATCGGTCCCGCTAGGTCAGCTGGCCATTTCCGTGCCCGATCCGGCCTGCCGAAGACGAAAAAGGGGCCGGGGCCGGACCCAGGGAAAATCCTGGATCCTGCCCCGGCCCCTCGGCCTACGCGTTAGTTGGAGAGTGCCGCGACGGCTGCGTCGTAGTTCGGCTCGGTGGTGATCTCGGGGACGACCTCGGTGTGCAGGACCGCGCCCTTCTCGTCCAGGACGACGATCGCGCGGGCCAGCAGGCCCTGCATCGGGCCGTCACCCAGGGTGAGGCCGAATTCGGCGCCGAAATCGGAGCGGAAGGTCGAGGTCGGAACAACGTTTTCGATGCCCTCGGCACCGCAGAAGCGGCCCAGCGCGAACGGCAGGTCGGCCGAGGCGCAAACGACGGCGGTGTTGTCGAGTCCTGCGGCCAGTTCGTTGAACTTGCGGACCGAGGAGGCGCAGACGCCGGTGTCGATGGACGGGAAGATGTTCAGCACGACGCGCTTGCCGCGCAGCTCGGAGCTGGTCACGTTGCCGAGGTCGGCACCGGTGAGCGTGAAGTCAGGAGCGGTTTCGCCAACGGCGGGCAGTTCGCCAACGGTCTGGACAGGGGTACCTTTGAGTGCAGTAATAGCCATGCTCCTTGTCTATCACGAAGGTGCCTCCCATCACGAAGCGGTTCGCTAGAGGCGTCCCGCCGCCAACGTTCCCGCACGGAACACCGGACCCGTAAGGTTCATGCCCGGCCGGTAGGCCAGGTGCGCCACCGAGGGTGCGTTGAGCAACTGGATATCCGCCCGCTTGCCCACCTCGAGGGAGCCGACCAGATCCTGTACGCCGAGGGCCAGCGCTCCCCCGTAGGTGGCCGCGACAATGGCTTCCTCGATGCTCAGGTGCATCTGCAATACGGCCGTGGCCACGCAAAACGCCATGGACGAGGTGTAGGAAGTCCCCGGGTTGCAGTTCGATGCCAGGGCGATCTGCACCCCGGCATCGATCAGTTCGCGGCCCGGTGCCAAGGGCTGGCGGGTCGAGAGGTCGCAGGCCGGCAGGCAGGTGGCCACGGTTCCGGCCGTCCCGCTCCGGGAGCCGGCATCCCAGTTTTTCCAGGATCCGGCCAGCGCCGTCACATCCGCTTCATCTAGGTAGTTCACGTGGTCCACGCTGGCGGCACCGAACTCCACCGCCAGCTGTGTTCCCGGGCCGGGGCCCAGCTGGTTGCCGTGGACGCGCAACCCCAAGCCGGCATTCCGGGACGCGGTGAGGACCTGGCGGGACTGGGCCTCGTTGAATGCCCCGCGCTCGCAAAAGACGTCGGCGAACTGCACGTAGGGCCGGACCCGCTCCAGCATCTCGCCGCAGACCAGGTCCGTGTAGTCCTGCGCATCCATGCCGGCGGGCACCAGGTGGGCGCCCAGGAATGTCACCTGGTCAACCACGGTGGAGGCGATGCGGGCATGCCGGGCCTCCTCTTCGACGCCGAGCCCGTAGCCGGTCTTGGTCTCCAGGTAGGTGGTGCCCCCGGCAAGCGCCTCCGCGGCGCGGCCCATGACCAGGCGGGTGAGGTCGTAGTCGCTGGCCGCCCGCGTCGCCGCGGTGGTGACGGCGATGCCGCCGGCCGCATAGTCCTTGCCGGCCATGCGGGCGACGAATTCGGCGCTGCGGTCCCCGGCGAAGACCAGGTGGCTGTGCGAATCCACCCAGCCCGGCAGCGCCGCCCGGTGACCGGCGTCGATGGTCTCATCGGCCTGCGGGGCATCGGCCGCCGCCCCGATCCAGGCGATCTTCTCGCCTTCGATGAGGATTGCCGCGTCCTTGATGACGGACCCGGCGGCGTCGGCGGTGAAGGCCTCGGACAGGTTGGTGATCAGCGTGGTGTTCATGAAAACTCCGGGTTCTGCGTGAAGAAGGCGGCGTAGAGCTCGGCCGGGTCGCCCAGCCGGGTGTGGATTCCGTTGCGGGCGACCAGCTGCCCGTTGATGTGGACCTCGGCCACGTCGGCGGCCGTGGCGGTGAGCGGGAGCTGGGCAGGCCGCGAGCCGGCGGTGCGCGCCGAGTCGGTGCGCACCACCAGGAAATCGTCGTTCTCCTCCAGTCCCAGGGACCTCAGCCCGCCCTCGCGGGCGGCGGCGGAGATCTGGGCGGGCGAGAACCGCCCGCGCTTGCCGCTGCGCAAGCGTTCGGCGTGTTCCAGGGCGCGCTGCTCGAGGTAGGGATCGAGCACCGCGTGCTGGTCGCTGCCCAGGGACAGGTGCGCGCCGGCGTCGGCAAGTTCGCGGGCCGGGCCGATCCCGTCGCCCAGGTCCGCCTCCGTGGTCGGGCACATGACGATCCCGGCGCGGGCCGCGCCCAGGGCCTGGATGTCCGAATCGTCCAGGTGGGTGGCGTGCACCGCGGAGAGCCGCGCGCCGAGCAGTCCCGTCTCCTGGAGCAGCCCCGTGGGACTGGTTCCATGGGCGGCCTGGCATGCGTGGTTTTCCGCCGGTTGTTCCGAGAGGTGCACGTGCAGCGGCAGCGCCGGGTCCAGGCCTGCGGCGATTTTCCCCAGGTCGGCGGGGGCCACCGCGCGCACCGAGTGCACCGCGGCACCCAGGGTGAGCAGCCCTGCCCCGGCGTCGAGTTCCCCCAAGGCGGTTGCCAGGCGCCCGTGGCGCTCCAGCCAGGCCTCCACGGTTCGATCACTGAAGCGCCGCTGGGTCTCATCGAGTTCCAGCACCGATCCGTCGGCGGCCAGCCCTCCCTGCAGGTAGCAGGTGTCCAGCAGCACCAGGCGGATGCCCGCCGCCAGGGCCGCGCGGCCCAGGGCGAGCTCCATGGCGTGTGGCTCCGCGTCCGAGCCCTGCGCCCCGTAGGGTGTCCCGTCGTTTTGGTGGTGCAGGTAGTGGAACTCCCCCACGGCGCTGTACCCGGCGACCGCCATCTCGGCGAAGACCGCGGTGGCAAGCTGTTGGTAGAGGCGCGGGGTCAGCGAATGGGCGTACGTGTACATGTGCTCGCGCCACGTCCAGAAGTCCCCTGCTCCGCCGCCCGGGCCCTCATGCGTGCGGCCGCGCAGGATCCGGTGGAAGGCGTGGGAGTGTGCGTTCACCGGGGCCGGCACCCGGACGGTGTTCGGCGGCGTGGTCGGTTCCGGGCTCACAGCAGGTCCTCCAGCACGTCGGCCAGGGCCGCGACCCCCGCCGTGGCGTCGTCGTGCTCCACGTATTCCTCCGGCGAGTGGCTGATGCCCGAGGGGTTGCGCACGTAGAGCATGCCAGAGGGAACCACCGCGGCCAGCACGCCGGCGTCGTGCCCCGCCCCGGTGGGCAGCAGCGGCGCGGCGGGGACAAGCCGGTGCACGGACTTTTCCAGCGCCCGGGTCAGCGCCGGATCGAAGTTCACGGTCCCGGAGAGGGATTCCTCGGTGAGCAGCACGGTGCAGCCCTCGAAGGCGGCGATCCGTTGGGCCTGGCCATGGATCTTTTCCACCAACATCGCGGTGACCGCGTCGTCCGGGTGGCGCACGTCCAGCCACAGGTCCACCCGGGAGGCAATCACGTTGGTCCCGCCGGGAACCGGTTCGAGCCGGCCCACCGTGGCGCGGGCGTCTGCCTGGGCACGGGCGACCTCGCGGACCTTGACCACCAGCTGCGCGGCGGCAACCATGGGGTCCGCCCGGTCGACCATCAGCGTGGTTCCGGCATGGTTGCCCTGCCCGGAAAAGCTCAGCCGCCAGCGCCCATGGCCCAGGATGGAGCTGCCGATGGCAACGGCGGGTCCGCGGCCCGCGGCATCGGTGTGCTCCTCGGTGTTCAGCCCGCGGCCCTGCTCCACGTGCAGTTCGATGAAGTCACCGATGTTGGCCAGGGCGGCGTCGTCCCTACCCATGCGGGCGGGGTCCAGTCCGTTGGCCGCGGCGACGTCGGCAAAGGTGTTGCCCGCGGCGTCGCGCAGGTTCAGCGCCTTGGCCGGGTCGATCGCGCCGGTGAGCAGCCGCGAGCCCAGGCAGGCGACCCCGAAGCGGGAGCCCTCCTCCTCCGGGAAGACGGTGAGCGCCAGCGCGCGGTTGCGCTGCAGCTCCCCGGCGGCCTCGCGCCCGGCGAGCACGTCGAAGGCCGCCAGCGCACTGGCCACCCCGAGGGGCCCGTCAAAGGCCCCGCCGCCGGGCACCGAATCCAGGTGGGACCCGGTGACCAGGGCGCCGCGGCGCGAGGCCGCGTCCTTGGCCGAGCCGGGAAGGTCCCACCAGGCCCAGATGATGCCGTTGGCGTCGGTGGAGACCTCCAGGGAACGGGACTGGGCCTCGGCGACAAACCATTCGCGCAGCGTGATCTCGGCGGAGGAGTACACCGGGCGCGAGTATCCGCCGCGCTTGGCGTCCCGCCCCTCGTCGCTGATCGCTGCCAACAGGGAATTTACTGTGCTCACTGGGTTTGTCGTCTCTTTCGTCTCGCACGTGTTCGTCTTCAACGGGTTCGGGTGTTCTTCGGCGGGCTGGCGGTTGCAACGACATGTGGGCGCGGCCATCGCTGCGCCCACATGACGTTGCTGCCGGGCTGTGATGCCCGGGGTGTTGTCGACCCGATGTTACTCGGACATAGGGATGCGAACGCCGCGTTCCTGCGCGACCTCGATGGCGCGATCGTACCCCGCATCCACGTGGCGGATCACGCCCATGCCCGGGTCGTTGGTCAGCAGCGCCTCCAGCTTCGCAGCCGCCAGCTCGGAGCCGTCGGCCACCGAGACCTGCCCGGCGTGGATGGAGCGGCCGATGCCGACCCCGCCGCCGTGGTGGATGGAGACCCAGGTGGCACCGGAGCTGGTGGCCGTCAGCGCGTTGAGCAGCGGCCAGTCGGCGATTGCGTCCGAGCCGTCCTTCATGGATTCGGTCTCGCGGTAGGGGGAAGCCACCGAGCCCGAGTCGAGGTGGTCGCGGCCGATCACGATGGGGGCGGAGACCTTGCCCTCGGCGACCAGCTTGTTGAACAGCACCCCGGCCTTGGCGCGGTCGCCGTAGCCCAGCCAGCAGATGCGCGCCGGCAGGCCCTCGAACTCCACGTGCTCGGCCGCTGCATCCAGCCAGCGGTGCAGGTGTTCGTTCTCGGGGAAGAGTTCCTTCAGCGCCTCGTCGGTCACGCGGATGTCCTCCGGGTCCCCGGAGAGGGCCACCCAGCGGAACGGGCCAAGGCCCTCGCAGAAGAGCGGGCGGATGTAGGCCGGGACGAAGCCCGGGAATTCGAACGCGCGGTCGTAGCCGCCCTGGCGGGCTTCGTCGCGGATGGAGTTGCCGTAGTCGAAGACCTCGGCTCCGATGTCCTGGAAACCGACCATCGCCTCGACGTGGGCTGCCATGGAGGCCTGTGCCTTCTTGGTGAAGCCCGCCGGGTCGGCTTGCGCCTCGGCGTCCCACTGCTCCAGGGTGTATTCCACCGGCAGGTAGCTCAGCGGATCGTGCGCGGAGGTCTGGTCGGTGACGATGTCGAAGGAAACTTCGCCGGCCTTCTGGCGGCGCAGCAGTTCCGGGAAGACCTCGGCGGCGTTTCCGACGTAGCCGACCGAGAGCGCGCGGCCCTCGTTCTTGGCCGCGGTGACCTTGGCCAGGGCGGTGTCCAGGTCCAGCTCCACTTCGTCGAGGTAGCGCTTGGATTCACGGCGGCGCAGGCGCTCCTCGGAGACGTCCACGATCAGCACCGCCCCGCCGTTGAGGGTGACGGCCAGCGGCTGCGCCCCGCCCATGCCGCCGCAGCCGCCGGTCAGGGTCAAGGTGTTGGCCAGCGTCCCGTTGAAGCGCTTCACGCCGATCGCGGCGAAGGTCTCATAGGTTCCCTGCAGGATGCCCTGGGTGCCGATGTAAATCCAGGACCCCGCTGTCATCTGTCCGTACATCATCAGGCCCTCGGCCTCCAGCTTGCGGAATTCGGGCCAGTTGGCCCAGTCCCCCACCAGGTTGGAGTTGGCGATCAGCACGCGCGGCGCCCACTTGTTGGTACGGAATACCCCGACCGGCTTGCCGGACTGGATCAGCAGCGTCTCGTCCTCTTC
The DNA here is from genome assembly GCF_045798555.1 of Paeniglutamicibacter sp. MACA_103. Classification (NCBI taxonomy): domain Bacteria; kingdom Bacillati; phylum Actinomycetota; class Actinomycetes; order Micrococcales; family Micrococcaceae; genus Paeniglutamicibacter; species Paeniglutamicibacter sp. MACA_103. The sequence continues at coordinate 22,422 of NZ_JBIXLN010000032.1, forward strand.
GAGGTCCGTCAGCGTCTTGATGATCGCGTCGTAGGCCTCCCAGGAGCGGGCCGCGCGTCCCGTGCCGCCGTAGACGACCAGGTCCTCGGGGCGCTCGGCGACCTCCGGGTCCAGGTTGTTCATCAGCATGCGCAGCGGGGCCTCGGTGGCCCAGGACTTCGCGGTCAACGTGGTGCCGCGCGGAGCGCGGATAACGCGGGACGGATCGTGCATGGTTGCCATGTTGTCTTCCTAAGCTGTTGATTCTTTGCCTAACGACCGAAGTGGGCCGGCAAAATGTCCTTATGTACCCATCCAAGCACCGGCATCCTGCGCGATTCTAGGGATCGGCCGCCCATGTTGTCTGTGTTCCGAGACAACGGACGGATTCGGCAGGAAACGGTGGTGGACGGCCCTCAGACGAACGCCGCGATGCCGGTGATGGAGCGACCGGCCACCAGGGTATTGATCTCGTAGGTGCCTTCGTAGGTGTAGATGGCCTCCGCATCGCAGAAGATCTTCGCCATCTCATAGTCGACGTGCACGCCGTTGCCGCCCAGGACGCTTCTCCCCAGCGCTACGGTCTCGCGCATGCACTTGGTCACGAAGGCCTTGGCCAGCGCGGAGTGTTCGTTGCGCGTGGTGCCCGCATCTTCCATTTGCGCCAGGCGAACCATCATGCCCATGGATGCCTGCGCATTGGAGAGCATGGTGACAAGCTGCTCCTGGATGAGCTGGAAGCTGGCAATCGGCTTGCCGAACTGCCGGCGTTCCACCGCGTATTTGCGTGCAACGTCGAAGGCGGCCATCTGGACACCGACCGCCTGCCACCCGACGGTGGCGCGGGTGGTCTTGAGCACCTTGTTGGTGTCCCGGAAACTGTTGGCATGGGCCAACTTGAAGAAATCGGGCACGACGACGTCCTTGAGAACGATGTCGGCGTTCTGGACCGAGCGCAAGGCAATGCGGTTCTCGATCAAGGTGGCGGTGAAACCGGCCGTTGCGGTGTCGACCAAGAATCCCTTGACCTGCCCGTCCTGGACATCCTTGGCCCAGACAATGACGTAGTCGGAGAAGGTCGAGTTTCCGATCCAGCGCTTTTCGCCGTTGAGGATCCAGTTGTCGCCGTCGCGCACCGCAGTGGTCTGCGTTCCTCCGGCCACGTCCGAACCGGCCAGCGGCTCGGTGATCGCAAAAACGCCGGTTTTCTTCAACGAGTAGATGTCCGGCAACCAGGCCTGCTGCTGCTCCTCGGAGGCGAGCAACTCGATCGAGCCGGTGAACAAGCCGTCGTGTCCGCTGAAGAAGGTGCCGAAGGAAGCGTCAACCCGGTGGATTGCGGCGGTGACCATGCCTGCCAGCAAGTGCGAGTATCCCTGGCGACGCACGGGGCTGATCATGTCCAGCTCGGCCACCTTGGGGATCAGATGGACAGGGAATTCGCTGCGGTTCCAGTAGTCGCGTGAAATGGGACGAACCTCGGCCTCCATCCAATCTCGGATGGTGTTGAGCCGCTCAAGCTCGTTTGGGGGCAACAGGCTTTCAAAGAAGAAGAAATCGCCGTCAGCATAGGGCAGCTCTGTGGCGTCGGTGTGGTTGCTCATGATTATTTTCCTCCAAATAGGTGGGCCGGGTTCCCCTCGAACCTAGCGGCTGGCTCCGATGCGGCATGAACCAGATCACACAAAATGCAGTTATGTCTGGTATCGCAGACAAGTTTCGCGAGACAAGTCACCTTCGGATGTGCATCAGGGCACATGATTGGTGGCGGATGGGGGCAAACAACCGTTCAGAGCTCGCTGGAGGAACAAGATGTCTAGGATCGAAACAGTCAGTAAGACGGGACCGGTGTTTGAACGCCGGACCATCGACTTTGTGCCGCGCGCCGAGCGGCACGGGAAGCCCTTTGGACAGTTCACGCTGTGGTTCGGGGCAAACATGCAAATCACTGCGATCGTGACCGGCGCCTTGGCCGTGATCTTCGGCGCCAACGCTTTCTGGGGCATCGTTGGCCTGCTCATCGGCAACATCCTCGGTGGTGCCGTGATGGCCCTTCATGCGGCCCAGGGCCCCAAGCTGGGGCTGCCCCAGATGATTTCCAGCCGGGCACAGTTCGGCGTACTCGGCGCTGTGCTCCCCCTCGTGCTCGTCATCGTCATGTACCTGGGCTTCGCGGCCACCGGCGCCGTGTTGGCCGGCCAAGCCGTGGAGCAAATCATCCCCACGGGCCAGCCGGCCGTAGGCGTGATCATTTTCGGCGCGTTGACCGTCCTTGTGGCCACCATGGGCTACAAGTACATTCACGCTCTGGGACGAATCTCCACCGTGGTGGGTATCCTCGGCTTCACTTATCTGGGAATCCAGCTCTTCCTCAAACACGACGTGGTCTCCATCCTGGGCACGGACGGCTTCGCATTCCCGACATTCCTGCTTTCCATCTCGCTGAGTGCCGGTTGGCAGCTGACGTATGGCCCATATGTCGCCGACTACTCCCGCTACCTTCCGGCCAACACCCCGGCCCGCCAGACCTTCCTCTGCTGCATGTCCGGCTCGGTGCTTGGCGCCCAGTGGTCGATGATCCTCGGCGCCCTGTTCGCGGCAGTTGCCATGCCCGAAGGCCAGGGATTCCTGGACGGCCAGGTTGCTTTCGTGGGCAACCTGGCCGGAGGCGGCGCGATCGCAGTGCTGATGTACATCGTGATCGTAGTGGGCAAGTTGACCGTGAACACGCTCAACGCCTACGGCGGATACATGACCATCCTGACCTCCGTCAGCGCCTTTACCCGCCAGTTGCGCTTTGCCCCATGGGTGCGCTTCGCCTACGTTATCGGCTTCATCGCCGTCTCCGTGCTGATCGCCATAGCCGCCACCGACGAGTTCATCTCCAATTTCAAGCATTTCGTGCTCCTGCTGTTGATGGTCTTCATCCCGTGGAGCTCCATCAACCTGGTTGACTACTACCTGATCTCAAGGGAAAAGGTCGACGTTCCGGCGCTCTATGACACCAAGGGCCGGTACCACGCATGGAACATCCCTGCGTTGCTAACCTACTTGCTGGGAATTGTGGTGCAGATTCCGTTTCTGGCGCAGGACATGTACACCGGCCCCCTGACCAAAATGCTGGGCGGTGCCGACATCTCCTGGCTCGTGGGCCTCGTCGTTACGGCGCTGGTCTACCACCCGGTGGCCCGCAGGTTCCAGAGCCCTCCGGCGACGATGATCTACCCGAAGGACTCGGACGTGGACGCCCCGGCACCGGCAGTCTGATCCCTCGGAGCCTCGCACCAGCCGAACAACGTAACGCGCCGCGAAGGCACCGGTTCGCAACGCGGCAGGGCCCCCGGGCGGGGAAGGAACCCCTTTAGGCTCCTTCCCCGCCCGGGGGTCTTTTCGTGTGCCAAGCCCTCCGCTTTGCCCCGACCTTGGCTTCAGCCGCTCGGGCGCAGGCGCCGCGAAATTTCCGTGGCGGTCCGGATCACCTCGGGAAGCCACCTGTCGACCAGCTCGTCGAGATGGACGGTTCGTTCCGGGACGATCCCTTGGGCCGCGTTCCGTGCGGCAGCCGCGGGGCTCAGGATCGGTCGGTTGGCTACCGTCAAGGTGACACTGGCTACCGCGTGGCCGCTATGGTCCCGAACGGGCACGGCCAAGCTGGAGAACCCCTCCGTAATTTCATCTTGCTCCCACGAGTAGCCCACGGCGCGGATTTCGGCCAGGAGTTCATTCAATGCCGGCACGGAGTGCACACCCGCTTCGTAGCGCGTGGGAAAAGCCTCCGGACCGGGATACAGGGCCGCCAGCTGTTCCCGGGAGACCAATGCCAGCATCGCGCGGCCACTGGCCGTCAGGTGGGCGGGCAGCCTGACGCCCGGATTGGTGACCAGATCCGCCTGCCTCCTGGCGCGTTCCTCGATCACGTAAATCACCTCGCGGCCGTGCATGATGGCCAAATGAGCGGTCTGCTTGGTCCGTTCAACCAGTTGGGCGATTGGAAAGCGGGCAATCCTCTGCAGCGGTGCCTGACGCGAATAACCCGTACCAAGTTCATGGGCGGTCACCCCCAGCGCATACTTGCGCTCCTCTGGCAGATGCACCACGAACCCGTCCTCGATCAAGGCCGTCAATAGGTGGTAGGTGGTGGAGCGCGGAAGGTCAGTGTCGCGGGCAATGGCACCGGCCCCGACAGGTCCGGCCTGCGAAGCGACATACCGCAGCACCGCCAAAACGTTCTTCGCCGCTGGAACCTGCGGCATTTTCTGCATAGCCATCCTCCCATCCTAGTGCGCACTTGTCTGTGATTACAGACAAGATTGTGCGCCACAAACCGATCGCGCAGCGGATTCAATGTTGCGATGGTACTAACGCCTCCCGGTGAGCCGGGTCACGACAACGAGAAGGAATACGTTTCCATGCCGACTGCAAACTTCCCAGAAGCCGCCGCCTTGAACCGCCCCGGTTCCCTCGAGGGGCTGAGGGTCCTGGACCTCTCCCGCGTGTTGGCCGGGCCGTTCTGCGCCATGATCCTGGCAGACCTGGGGGCAGAGGTCATCAAGGTGGAAAGCCCTGACGGCGACGATTCGCGCCACTTTGGCCCCTGGTACAACGGGGAATCCGCCTATTACCGCCTGTTCAACCGCAGCAAATACGGCGTCACCATGGACCTGAAATCCAGCTCCGAACGTGAACGACTGCTGGAGCTGGTCCGTCGCTCCGACATCCTGATCGAGAATTTTCGACCGGGTGTCATGGCCAGGCTCGGGGTCTCGGCCCCGGACTTGCTGGCCGAGAACCCCCGACTCATCATCGTCAGCATCTCCGGTTTCGGCCAGGACGGGCCCCTGCAAAAAGCCCCTGCCTACGACCTGATCGCACAAGCCATGAGCGGCTTGATGTCCGTTACCGGATGGCCCGGCGGGCAACCCACCCGGACCGGCGTCAGTCTCGGGGACCTGGTCCCCGGCCTGTATGGCGCCATTGCGGCGCTTGCCGCCGTCAACGAACGCAACAACACCGGAAAGGGGCAGCACATCGACGTGGCCATGCTGGACACCCTGGTTTCGGTACTGGAATCAGTGGGAATGCGCGCCCTGCACGGGGAAGAGCCCGTCGCCTGCGGGAATGACCACGCCATGTCCACCCCGTTCAGCACCTACCAAACCGGCCGCGGGTCCATTGCCATTGCCATCGCCGGGGACCGCTTGTTTCCCCGGCTCACAGAGGCCCTGAGGCGCCCGGAGTGGCTGGCGGACGAACGGTTCAAACAGCAAACCCTTCGCAACACCCACCCGGTGGAATTCCGCGCCGCACTGGAGGAAGCACTCGGAGCATACACCGACGAGGAAGCCATTGAGCTGCTGTCCGCCCACCAGGTGCCGGTGTCCAAGGTCTACTCCGTCAACGAGGCGCTCAACAGTGAACACGCCGTGCACCGCGGCAACGTGGCCACCGAATCGGACGGATTCAAGACCCTTGCCTCGCCGCTGCGCCTATCAGGTTCGGTTGCCCCGTCCCCCGCCCCGACCCTGGGACAGCACAATGACCTGATCGATGATTGGATGTCGGGCCCGGAGCGCACCGGCCTCCCCCAAAAGGCAGCACGATTGGTCTGACGCGACCCGGGGGGCACGCCGCCACGTCCCCCGCGAAGGTCAGCGGCCACGGGATCCCGCCCTCCCCTGCTCGCAAGGGCGCCGTGGGATGCCCTGCCTTGGTTTTCTACGGGTGATGCTGGGCGGCGTGCCTCCGGATCGCGGCTACTGCCGGACGGCAGCCAGCTGCTGTGGCCCTCCCGCGGAGGAAGGGTTGGCGGGGGCCGGCCCGAAGAACGAGTGTGCCTCGGCCGCAACCAACTTTCCGATGCGTTCCACTTCCCCACGCGTCATGCGGTAGCTCGGCGCCACCACGGAAATGGCGGCCACCGGCCCGTAGCCGCTGGCTCCGGGAGCGCCCAGTTGCTGGAGCGGCGCCGCAATGGCGGTTACGTCTTCTTCGACACCGCGGTCGGAGACGGCGTAACCGCATTCGGGAGTCTCATCCGCGAAGACCACACCCAGGCTGGATCCGGACAGCGGCACGCTGCGGCCCACCCAGGAAGCGTGGCGCACCGAGTGGGTGCCCTCCGCAATGGCCAGGTAGACGGCGTGGTCGTTCCCGGTGCCGTGGTGTCCGCGCACCGAAAGGTATGCCGACTCCCCCGTGGCATCCACGAGACGTTGCAATGCCGGAGCCGCCAGATGGACAAGGGACTCGTGGCTCAGCGCCTGCGCACCCAACTGGACCAACCGCAAACCCGGGCGGTATTCACCATTCTGGTCCTTGCGCACAAACCCGCTGCTTTCCAAGGTGCGAAGCAACCGAAGCGCGGTGGAGGCCGAGAGCTCCGTCTCGCGGGCAACACCCGCCAAGGACACAGCGCCGGCGTCACATACCGCCCCCAAGAGTTGCAGGGCACGGTCTACGGTTCGGGTCGCTGGTTCAGCCACGGTTGGTTCCTCCGTCAAATATGTTTGCGGGACGTCGTTTTCGCCGAAGCCTTCGGCTCCGTTGGATCAATTCACATGCGCGGGGGGCTTGCCCCAACACCATTCATGCGTTTCACTTATTGAAACGCTAGTTTCACTCCTTGGCAAGAGCGGGGCGACATACGACTCGGCAACTCCACGGAAAATGACCTGTCAGAAGGAAAAGCAAATGAACGCAAGCATCACTCTCTCAACCGGTGCGGTCACGGTCTCGACCGGAGCCTTGCTTCCGCGCGAAGTCGTCAAGGTGGCCCGCCACCTCGAGCCGGTCGAGCTCTCTGCCGAGTCGATCGCCGCCATGGAGGAATCCCGCGCCGTCATCGACGCACTGGTCACCGACACCGTCCCGCACTACGGAGTTTCCACCGGGTTTGGTGCCCTGGCCACCAAGCAGATCCCGATCGAGTTGCGCGCCCAGCTGCAGCGCTCGCTGATCCGTTCGCACGCCGCTTCCTCCGGGGCGGAGGTGCCCCGCGAAGTCATCCGGGGCCTGATGCTCAACCGCCTCTCCACCATGGCCACGGGCCGCACCGGCGTGCGCCCGGTCGTCGCCCGCACCTATGCCGCGCTCTTGAACGCACAGATCACCCCGGTCGTCGGCGAATACGGATCCCTGGGCTGCTCCGGCGACCTGGCCCCGCTCTCGCACTGCGCCCTCGCCGTCATGGGCGAGGGCAAGGTCCGCAACGCCGACGGCGAACTCGTCGATGCCTCCTCCGCGCTTGCGGCGGCGGGCATCGAGCCCGTTGTGTTGGCCGAAAAGGAAGGCTTGGCACTGATCAACGGCACCGACGGCATGCTCGGCATGCTGCTGATGGCGGCCAGCGACCTGCGCGAGCTGGTCAGCATCGCCGACCTGTCCGCCGCCATGAGCGTCGAGGGCCTGCTGGGCACCGACGATGTCTTCGCCCCCGACCTGCACACGCTGCGCCCGCACCCGGGCCAGATCGACTCCGCGGCAAACATGCGCACCGTGCTCGCCGGCTCCGCGCTGCTGGCCGAACAGAAGGCCGGTGCCCACAAGTTCACCCGCGTCCAGGACGCCTACTCGCTGCGCTGCGCACCCCAGGTACACGGTGCAGTGCGGGCCACGTTGGCCCACGCCGAATCGGTGGCGGCCATCGAACTCGCCTCGGCCATCGACAACCCGGTCGTCACCCCCGACGGACGCGTCGAGTCCAACGGCAACTTCCACGGCGCCCCGATGGGCTACGTGCTGGACTTCCTGGCCATCGCCGTGGCGGACCTCGCCTCCATCTCGGAGCGCCGCACCGACCGCTTCCTCGATACGGCCCGCAGCCACGGCCTCAATGCCTTCCTCGCCGATGACCCGGGGGTCGACTCCGGGCACATGATCGCCCAGTACACCGCCGCCGGCATCGTCTCCGAGCTCAAGCGCCTGGCCGTCCCGGCCTCGGTGGACTCGATCCCGTCCTCCGCCATGCAGGAAGACCACGTCTCCATGGGCTGGCACGCGGGGCTCAAGCTGCGCAAGGGCATCGACGGCCTGGCCCGGGTACTGGCCATCGAGCTGCTCACCAGCGCCCGCGCCCTGGACATGCGCGACGGCGGCCTGGAGTCCTCCAAGTCCTCCCCGGTCATCACCGCCGTGCGCGAGGCCATCCGCACCAAGGTCGAGGGTCCGGGCACCGACCGCTTCATCTCCCCCGAGATCGAGGCCGTCTTCCAGCTGGTGGTTGACGGTTCCCTGCTGGCCGCGGCCAACTCGGTGACCGAGGTTCCGCTGGCCTGATCACGTGCGGCCCGGGGGCGCAGCAGGCTGCGCCCCCGGGCCGCACCCCATCGCCGGGGTTGCGCCGGTCAGGAGCAGTGTCGCTTTTTCCGCAACGTCGCCCCGTCGCTGCCGGCCATGGCCATCGGCCAACCTCCAGGGGGCCGCGGCCCCGCGCCAAGATCGAAAGATCCCGTGAAAGAGAACATGACCTCGCACGCATGGGCAACCGTGCCCTGCAGCACCGGCCGGCCTTGGACTTGCACCCGATGCCACGAAGGAACCACCCGATGAGCACCGAACAGAACCAGGACCTCTCCCCCGGCACCGTCATCGCCTACGCCGGGATCAAACCCGCACCCTGGCGCAACGGCGGCGGGGTGACGCGGCAGATCGCTTCGGGGAAGTTGGGCGTCAGCGGATTCCCGGATTCGGTTTCCGGCGATGAGTGGGACTGGCGACTAAGCATTGCCGACGTGGAAAGTGAAGGTCCGTTCTCGGCGTTCGTCGGGATGACACGGATTCTTACAGTCATCGAGGGCGAAGGCCTGGCGATCACCATCGACGGGGCCGGGCAGGTGCTGGAGAGGTACAGGCCGCTGCGTTTCGACGGCGGGTCGGCCACCAGCGCGACACTGCCCTTCGGGCCGATCAGGGACTTCAACCTGATGACCCGCACCGGGACGGTGACCGGGCATGTTTCGATCGAGGAATTGTCACCGGAGCACCCGCTGCAGCTCGCCGGTGGCAGGCTCGGCGTCCTTCTGCAGGGCCAGGCCACGGTGCTGGCTGGCGGGAACCAAGCCCAGGTCCTGGAACGCTACGACACGATCATGGGCGGCAACGAATCGACACCCTCCATCAGTGGCCGCGGCTTCGTGGCCGTGGTTTCGCTGGAACCGGCCGAGGCATAGGGGCACAGGGCCCTCGGCGGGCGGGGCGTCATCAAGAAGTCGCTGGCCGAGCCCGAGCGGCGGGCGACACCTTCGGTCCCTTCCGGCCGGCAAAAGGACGGCATGACGGTCCACGTGCATGTTCGACCCGTCCGTCAAGAGACCGATGCACAGCCGAAGTGCACGTAGCAACGCGCAGAGCACTTCGGTCCGGTGCTTCTTGCATGTTTTGGGATAATGGTTCCCATGCCTTCTTCGTCTCTCCTTGGCTTTGCCGGGGTCGCCCTTGTCGTGGTGCTTGCCCCGGGGCCCGACACCTTCCTGACACTTCGCTATGCCCTGAACCGCCCGCGCAATGGAGTCGTCGCCGCGCTGGGCATGATGGTCTCCATCATGGGCTGGGCAGCGCTTGCGGGGCTCGGCGTGGCCGCGCTGTTGCAGACGTACCCGGCAGTCCACCAGGCAATCGCCATCATCGGCGGCCTCTACTTGCTCTATCTGGGGCTCGGCTCCCTGATCAAGGCCCGCTTCCTGGCCGGCGCGTCGGCGGCCACTGCCCGCACCGCCACCCGGTCGGTGGCCGCCACCGGCACCGAATTCACCATGCTGCAGTCCCTGCGGGCCGGGATGCTCTCCTCGGCTTTGAACCCGAAGCTGGGCCTGCTTTTCCTGGCGCTCATGCCGCCGTTCATCCCCGTCGGGTCCAACATGCTTGGTTCCGCGTTGTTGCTCGGCGCGGTGTTTGCGCTCATGGGCGGTGCCTACATGATGTTGCTGACCGCGATCGCTGCCCGGGCCATGGCCTGGTTCAAGAGCCCGGCGGTCGGCGTCTGGCTCGAGCGCGTCTCTTCGGGGGCCCTGGCCATCATGGGCATCGTGGTTCTCCTCGGGGCGTTCTTCTAGCCCAGCGCAGCGGGCCGGAGGGGGCAAGTCCCGGCCTCCCACTAGACTTCATTTCATGACGACGACGAACCGGTCCCTGGCATCCGGAACCATCTTGCACCTGGCCGACTCCACCAAGCGGAAATGGGCCCAGGGGGAAGTCCGGGAAATCGCCGCCGGAAAACTCGGAACCGAGGCGGCCCTGCTGCCGGCCGAAGGCAATGAGTGGGATTGGCGCCTGAGCGTGGCCTCCATCGAGGCATCCGGGGAATTCACCCCCTACGACGGCTTCGACCGCACGCTGACCGTGATCGCCGGCGAGCTGCTGGAACTGACCATCGACGGCTCGGCCCATGCGGTGGAGGCCCTTCGACCGTTGAGGTTCTCCGGCGGCAGCGCCGTCTCCGCGGCCCTGCCCACGGGAGACGTGCTGGCGTTGAACCTGATCACGCGCGCCGGTGCGGTGCGCGGCAACGTGCGCATCGTGGAGCTGTCCAAGAAGCGCGAACAGCATCTCTTCGGTGCCCAGTTCGGCGTGATGCTGCAGGGCAAGGCCGTCGTGCTGCGCGGGGAATCGGAAGAAGCGCTCGAACTGCGCGACACCGTGATCGGCGGGGAAGAGGACTCCCCGCGCATCAGCGGCCGCGGCTTCATGGCCGTGGTGTCCCTCGACCTGCCGTGATGACCCGGGCCGAGGGCTGCTGAAGGCCTCGGCTAGTTGTTCAGGCCCGGCTTGACCGGCACGAAACCGACGGCATTCTTGCGGTGGATGGCCTTGGCCGGCGAGCGATTGAAGCCCTTGGCATCCATCTTGTTCTGCAACCGGAACTCGGCCAGGGCTGCGTCGTAGATTTCGTTCATCCGGCTGCCGGTGACCTCTTCCCGGGTCCCGTCGGCGAAGGTGATGGAGATGGTGAGCTTTGCGGGGAAGTGTCGGCTCATCCGGACGTTGCCGTCGGTGTCCTGCTTAAGATTGATCATGTGTTGCCTTCTTTCGTGAACTGGTACCCCCAGTCTTCACTAGGCCCGTCGGAATTGGTCACTCGCCACCACAGGCCATACCGACTTTCTGGACACACTCCCGATGGCTGCCGTGCGCTCGGGAACCGGGCTGAAGGGGAATCGTGCATCTTGCGCCCAACCCTTCTGCCGCGCTGTTCCGTTTCGGGAACCCGAGGTAGCGCGGAACCCTTTCCGCGTAATCAAGGTAGGACCGTCCGAAGAGCTCTGCCAGCATGGCCTCTTCGCCGACGACACCGCGGTGTTCCGCAAGCAGTTCGGCCGGCAGCGTCGCGAGGACCCAGGACGAACCAGCCAAGGTGCCCGCGCCCAGTTGGATGAGCCACCAGCCGACATACATGGGATGGCGGGTGATCGCATACGGACCGGTGATGACCAGCTCCTCCGGCCGCTCCAGCACGAATGGGCCCGCCGAGCGGCGTCGCCGTTCAGCCAGAGCCCAAAGATTCAGGCCGACTCCGGCGAGCACCAGTCCCGCTCCCGCCATCCGGTGGAGGGATCGGGAGCCGGGAAGCGGCACCGGACGGAGCCGGCCAAGAAGGAGATCCAGGGCCAGCGCGGCCACGATAGGCAGCGGCAGCGGGAGGTTGCCGTAAAGCTCCTTCCACCGCCCGGCCAGGGAGCTTGCGGAGGAGGCCGTCACTGTATTTCCGATGGCCTGCGGGCAGCGCGGGTCGCACTCACCTGCCGGGATGAACTTGTCGGCCGGGATGGTCCTCCCGGAATGCAACCCACCCCGGGGGGGCAGGATAGAACCGGACGCGCTACCGGACTAGCCTGCCTCCGGATCCCAGCATCAGGCACGCAGCACACGCTCCTCGATCTCGTCGGCCACCCAGGCGTCCCCGTCCCACAGCAGGTTGACCGCCAAAGGCAACTGGTGGGATGCGCTCTCCACAATGTGCATGAGATAGCCCGCAGTGTTGGGAAAAGCGATGACGTCGTTGGGTGCGGCACCGAGCGGGAACTCGAACCTCCGGCGCAGGATCAGTTCCTCCTCGATGCAATAGGCACCCACCAGGAAACCGCTGAAAGGTTCGCGGGGCCGCCGCGGTTCGGCAGCATGGATGAGGATCGGGTCGAGCAGGAAGTCGGCCGATGTCGATCGGCACTGGGTCCTGTTCATGTGCAGCCCCAGCAGCGGCACCCCGTCGCTGCGTTCCTTCCCGAACGCCACGGTGGCCAGCGTCAGGCCGCACCCGTCCAGCAGGGAACGCCCCGGTTCGCAGCGCAGCTGGAGGTTCCGCTCAACCAGCAGCTCGGCGATGCTGCTCCCGGTCCCGGAAGATCGGGAGGCAAGGACCGAGTCGAGCCATTCCTCCCGGACCGGGGACTGGTGGTAGGGGTAGACGTCCTTGCTCGGTCCGGTCCCCACTGCCCCCAGGGAATCGGATTTCCAGGTGATGTCCTCGCTCCCGGCCGGTTGTCCGGCGAGCGCCTCCCAGAAGCCGGTCCATTGGGCGGCACTGTCCAGATAGGACATGGGGATGCCGCCGCCCATGTCGATGAAAGCCGGTGCATGCCCCAGGCCCGCCAGCGCGTCGACCAGCTCCACGGACTCCGCCAGCGCCAGGGCACGATGCCCGGCGCTGTAGCCGTTGAGGTGGAAGTGGATGCCGGCGACCTCCAGCCCCGCGCGGTCATGCCGCCCGCCCAGGAACTCGAGCCAGTCCGCGCTCCGCAGGCCGAAGCGCGTGGGCGGCAGCAGGGTGTTGGACGAGGCCAATCGCAAGGCGACGCGGGCACGCACCCCCAGGGAACCGGCGGCTTCCTGGAGGTCCGCTGCCTCGTCCCGGTTGTCGAGGCTCACCACCACGTCGTTTTCCAGGGCCAGGCGGAGCAAGGCCTGCGACTTGACGGCCGCGGTGACGATGATCCGCCCGGGGTCCACGCCGCGGCCCAGGCATTGGTCGAGTTCATGGAAGCTGGCGACGTCGATCCCGCATCCGGTGGCCACCGCCTGGTCGATGGCGCCGATGGTCTTGTTGGCCTTGCGCGCCAGGTACACCTGGAAATCCACCGCGTGCCTGGCTGCTGCCGCGCGCAGCTGGTCGGCGTTGCGGCCCAGGGCCGAGAAGTCGTGGAGGTTGAGGGGGGACCCGAAGGTCGCGATAAGGTCCCGGCACCCCTCGGCATCCGCGAGCAGCCGTTCCATCCAGGGCTCGAGGCGCGCGGTGAGCGGTGCGGTGCCGTGCATCAGGGGTTTCATCATCGTTCTCCAAGGTGTTGGGGCATCCGTTGCAGCGCGATGCGCCGGGCCCAGCGCCGGCGCTCGGCATGCAGCGTGCGGTTGAGGGTGTCGTGGCCCAGCGTGGGGCCCTCGGTGGGGCGGCCGAGCGCGGCCAGGGTCTCGTTGCGGTTGCCACGTGCGTCGATGCAGGTTCCGTCGGCATCGGTCAACAGTCCCCGCTCCCCCTCGCGCACCACCACCTCTCCGGCCGCGAGCAATCCGGCGATGACCGGGGAGATGGCCCGGCCGCCGGGCGCCGCGGAGGCCAAAACACCTGCCGGTGGGGTGACTGCGTCTACCAGGACCGTGCCCTCCGGCGGCCGCGGCGGAAACTGGCCTTGTTCCAGCAGCCCGGCGTCGAAGAGCGCCAAAAGCTTCAGCGCCGTGTATTCGGGCGGGCCGAAGGCCATGCGCTCCAGCGCCCGGGACACGCGCCTGAACCGCCGCTCTTCCGCGGGCCGCCAGCGCACCCGCGCGACGGCCTGCACCACCTCCGGATACAAGCCCGAAAACACCCGGGCCCACAGCCATTGAGCGTCTGCCGGCGCCTGCCCGCGGTTCACCGCAAGGCTCCGGCGGATGTGCTCGGCGGCCGATTCGGAGCCTCCGGTGTCCTCCCCGCGCCCGGTCAGGGCCGTGCGCCACAGCTCAAGGGGCGTGACACGCACCCCGCACAGCTCCGCGCATTTGACGGCGCAGGAAAGCAGGATCCGAAACAACCCGGTGTACGCGGCACCATTGCCTGCCGGGAGCCGCTCGAGGCCGCGGCCCCACGCAAGGACCCGTTCCCGATGCGCATCGATGCACGCACGGATGTGCTCCGGCACGTCCCCGGGCTTGGGATCCATGGGCAATGCGCTCCGCGAGGCCATGGTGATCTTCGCCGGCTCCCGGCCGCCGGGAACGTAGCGCAGCGCCGGGCCACCAGGGCCTTCGGCCTCCACCCATTCCCCGCCGCGGCCCTCTGTCAACAGCAGGACCGCGTCATAGGCGGTCAAGGCGGCACCCCGGATCAGGACCCGGCTGCCTGCCGGGATGCTTTCCTCCCCCAGTGCCCGGTACTCCCCGATGAGCGGGTCCCGGTTGCACGCCGGGGCCGGCGGTTTCCCGGGCGAATCCGCGGGAAGCCCGTGTCCGGTCGCAAGCACCACTTCGTCATAGAGCCGGGAGCCGGCGTCCGTGAAGACTTCCCACCGCTCCCCGGCGCGTGACAGGCCCGTGACCCGGGACGGCACATGGACCAGGCTGAATCCTGCGGCCTCGCCCAGAAGCCGGAACTGCTCCCGCAGGTACCTTCCAACGACTACCCGGGGCGGGAAGCGCTCCGCCGTGTACCGCGGCTCCACCCGCGCCACCCAGTGCGCGAAGGTCTCCGTGCCCGAGGTGGATCCGGCGTCAACGATGCCCGCCGCGACATTGAGCCGCAAGGCCGTGGGCTGTCCCTCCTGCCAGACCCTGCCGGAGCCGGGCGGGTAGGGGTCGAAAACATCGATGCGCAGCCCTTCGGCCGCCACGCCGGACAACCTCTCATTGAGTTCGAGCAAGGCAAACAGGCACTTGGGCCCTCCCCCGATGAACGCCACTCGTGTCATCGGGGACTGGTGCCCTGCATCGTGGGAAGGGTGTCGGGCTCCGGTTCGAAGCCGAGGTTGGTGCGGACCCAGTCGTCGTCGTAGACGGTGTGCAGGTACGGCACTCCGGAGTCGTGGACCAGGAATCCGATGCGCGAGCCGGCCTCGATTCCCGGCAGTTGCCTTTCCATCGCCGCAACGATGGCACCGGTCGAGGCCCCGGCGAGGATCCCCTCGCGCTTGGCCAGCTTGCGGCACCCGCGGACCATGTCGATTTCCGCGACCCGGCACACCACGTCGGGATCGGCCTGCAAGGCCAGCTCCGGGACGATTCCGGCCCCCAGCCCGGGGAAGCGCCGCAGGCCCGAGTCCCCGCCAAAGAGCACCGATCCGACCGCGTCCACCGCCACCAGCTTGGTCTCCAGGCGGTGTTGGCGCAGGTACCGTTGGCAGCCCAGGAGCGTGCCCGTGGTGCTGGTGGCCACGAACAGCATGTCCAGCCGCCCATCCACGGCTTCCATGAACTCGGGCATCGTGGTGGTGAAATGCGCGTCGGGGTTGTCGGGCGATCCGTATTGGTTTGTGGTCACCGCCCCGGGGTGCTCCGCCAGCAGTCGTTGGACCCGTTGCCGCCGGGCGGCCAGCTTGTTGCCGTCGGGCGGGGTGGGCACCAGCTCGATCCTCGCCCCGTAGGCGCGCATGATCTCGAGCGCCGAGCGGTTGGCGTTCTCGTCGACGACCGCCACGAACCCGATCCCGCGGACCACCGATTGCCGGGCCAGCGCGATGCCGAGGTTCCCGGAGGTTGACTCCACGATCAGGCCCCCGGGCTCGAGACGGCCCGAGGACAGAAGCGATTCGATGAGGCTGTTGGCGGTTCGCTCCTTGGTGCTTCCCGAGAGCTGGAGCAGGTCGAGCTTGGCAAAGACCTCTATCCCGGGCGCCTCCAAGAGTCGCTGCAGCTTTACCGTCGGGGAACTCATCGGGCTCAGTGTTCCAACGCTGTACATGTTCGCTCCTCACATCGATTTGGACAGATCCATCCGGCCCGGCGCCCTGGAACGGTAGGGACCGGGCAGGAGCCGTGGCTGGCCGGCGTTTCACCTCGACGTGGGGAAACGCCGTGCCAAGCAGGTGAACGGGTGAACAACCCCGAGGGATCGGGTTACGACTGTGGCCAGTCTAGGAGCGGACGTTGGTTCTGAACAGACCAACACCCAAAAATCACTTTGCCCGGCAGACACGCAGAAAACACCGGTCCGACGTGGGAAACTGATGCCATGGAAACCACCGGCGAACAACTGGTCGGGCGACGCTTCCCGAATGTCTCGCTGCCGGCCACCACGGGCATGGCGATGTCTGCAGAAGACTTCGCCTCCGGCTCGTTCGTCTTGTTCATCTACCCACGGACCGGCCGCCCCGACCGCGCGGAGCCGCCCGAATGGGCGCTGGTGCCCGGCGCCAAGGGTTGCACGCCCGAATCATGCGAGTTCCGCGACCTGGCTGCGGACTATGCAGCCCTCGGGTTCCGCATTTACGGGCTCTCCAGCCAGGACACCGACTATCAGCGCGAGGCCGTCGACCGCCTGCACCTGCCCTACCCGCTGCTCTCGGACTCCGGATTCACCCTGGCCACCGAGCTGGGCTTGCCCACTTTTGAGTTTGGCGGCGACAGGCTCCACGTACGGAGCACCTTGGTCGTCACTGACGGCACGATCGCCCACGCGTACGTTGGCGTCTCAGATGCAGCCGCCCACCCGCGCCGCCTTCTCGCACAACTCAAGCTGAGTCGATAGGCTCCAGATTCGGCTCCCGCCAGGTATTGGAGGGTCGCCCCGATTTCCCGGATGCTGGCAACACACGTGCGGTCAACCCTGGCTACCAACGTGATTCAGGAATCATTGACACCGCCGCTGCAACGTATGGGCCGTTCGGTTCCCGTCGCGCCGTGATGCCGCCGATCCGACTCCATGCAGTCGATGCTTCGTGGAGCGATCTCGTAGCGAGAGGATTGAACCACCCTTCTGAATAATCGACGAATTTGCCCCCAATTCCCCGTGCCTTCACACCAAGCATCGGATACCCGAACTCCTTAAAACGCGTGTCATAGGTAACACAATATGTAACACAATGAAATCTTTCAGTCACCACTAAAAATTCATCTTCAACCCCTTTAGCCCGCCCTGAGGCCCTCAAACACATGCGAAAACAAAGGCAAAACAGTGACGAAAAAAACTCTTCGGTAACCCACATCACAGCACGTCGATTCACGATCCGTGCATCCCAATCACAACCTCACGGGTTCCTTATTCCCTAATGTTCACTGCCCTGCTCTGGAACCGTTAATCCGCACTTCAACGTCGCATTCCCATATCACCCCAATGGTGGTGCGGAATTCATCACCTGCTGTTTAGGCCGCGTTCACCTCTCCCACCTACGTTTATCGGACCAGCAGATGGAAATGAAGAATCCCCACCGGTCGGTCTGTCGCGCCCGCCGCGTTCCGACCGGGTGGAGGCGGCAAGCGCCCCATGATGTCGGGTATCAGTGCAGGAGGTGATCACACCGACTGCACGGCCCAGACACCCCAGGGGCACACCCTCCTCCTCAGGATTCGGCTATCTCCCCGATGAAAGGAGTTGGACAATGACCGCACACGCGAACAAGACCGGTAAGAAGATCGGCCAGCCAAGTCAGCTCAACAAGGTGGTGGCCAAACCGACGACAGACAAAAGCCCGGTTGACAAGAACGCTGCCTCGGCAAAGATCGCAGCAGGCTCCACTCAGGCAGCCACACCGGTCCGGGGCACCCGGGCAGTAGCCGCGAAATCCGCTTCGACGGAACCAACTGCATCAAAGCCAGCATCGACGACAGCCGCGACCATTCCGTCCGCACAGACGTCTGCAGCGAAGCCGACGAAGTCCGCAGCTGGCACTGGCTCGGCCAAGTCCGCTACAGCACAGGCCGCACCCGCAAAGACCGCGGGCCGCACCACGCCGACCTCCCAGTCGACCGCGGCGAAGCCCGCCAAGGCCGCGACCGAAAAGCCGGCCGCCGCATCTTCCCGAACCATCTCTGCAGCGGACAAGGAGCCGGCGGCAACGACTGCCGCGGCCAAGCCGGCAACGGCGGCCAAAGCCACCGCAGCAAAATCTACGACCGCCGCAACAATCCCGGGAACCGCATCCAAGACGGCTGCGAAGACCCCCGAGCCCACCATTTCCAGCTCCACCGCGGCCGCCACAGCTCCTGCCGCTGCCACGCCAGGCGCGGCAAAGTCGGCAACTGCCGCAAAGCCGGCCACGGCCACCCAGACCCCCGCCGCAAAAACGGCTGCAAAGACGACCGACACCGCAACCAAGTCAGTCGGAACCGCGACGACCTCGTCCCCGAGCGCAAAGGCCGGCACCGGGGCAACCAAGACCGCTCCGGCAGCAGCCGAGCCCACCACCGAGGCAAAGTCCACGACCGCAAAGCCTGTGACCACCGCCGCAGCCTCTGTCCCTTCGGCACCGATTCCGGTCGTCAAGGCCGCCGACGCCGCACCCAAGACCACCGCCGGGCAAGAGCCCGTCCGGGCCACGGATAAGCCGTCGGCAACTTCCGTCCCGGCCAGCAAGGCCGCCGACTCGAAGCCAGCCGCCACGGTCGCAGTCAAGGCCGACGCCAAGCCCGCAGGCAAGCAAGAGCCCGCCATCGCGACCACGACTGCGCGTTCCATTCCGGCAACGAACACGACCCCGGACAAGCAGGGCTCCGCGGCCGCCTCCCAGGCCGCGACCCCGGTGGCGGACCCGATGCCGCGCGCCACCCCGACCGGCCCCGAGGCACCCGAGGCAACCATCGGCACCGATGCCGCCTTCGCCTCCACCGTGCCGTGCGACACGGTGCTGCACACGCTGCGCAACATCTCCGAGGTCCGCCACTTCTTCCGCACCAATGACGTGCCGGTCTTCTTCATCGGCGCCACCCCGTTCAACCTGCTGGGCCTGGACCGCTGGGTGCGGAACTTCACCTACGTCAGCTACTACGATGCCTGGGACGGAGCCCACCCGCGGGTCTTCACCCCGGTGCACAAGCCCTACCGCGAGTTCGGCTCCGGCGAAGAGATCAACAACTGGCTGTTGCTCAACGCCGAGGTCCGCGCCCGCATGACCAAGGACCTGCGCCCCGGCGTGCGGCCCAAGGTCGCCATGGTCTTCTTCGACGAGGAAACCGAGCAGATCTGCGACGAGCTGGGCTACGACCTGATCCTTCCCTCGGCCGAGCTGCGCGCGCGGCTGGATTCCAAGATCGTCACCACCGAGCTCGGCAACGAGGCCGGGGTGCCTTCGGTGCCCAACGTCCTGACCACGGGCACCGATTGGACGGCCCTGCGCACGGCTGCCGACAAGGCCGGACTCGGGGACGAACTGGTCGTCCAGACGCCCTACGGCGACTCGGGCAAGACGACGTTCTTCATCAACAACGAGTCCGACTGGGACAAGCACAGCGCCGAGATCGTCGGCGAGGACATCAAGGTGATGCGCCGCATCAACAACCTGCCGGTGGCAGTCGAGGCCGTGCTCACGCGCTCCGGCACCCTGGTCGGCCCCTTCCTCACCGAGCTGGCCGGCCACAGCGACCTGACCCCGTACAAGGGCGGCTGGTGCGGCAACGAGATGCACCCCGACGTGCTGACCGACCGGCAGCGCGCGCTGGCCACGGACCTGGTCAAGCGCATGGGCGACCGCCTGTCCAAGGAAGGCTACCGCGGCTTCTTCGAGGTCGACGTGCTCGTCGACACCGACACCGACGAGGTCTACCTGGGCGAGCTGAACCCGCGGATCTCGGGGGCATCGGCCATCACCAACGTGACGGCGGGGGCCTACGCGGACGTTCCGCTGTTCCTCTTCCACCTGCTCGAATACATGGACGTGGAATTCGACCTGGACATCGACGAGATCAACGCGCGCTGGGAGGCGCTCTCGGGCGCCGACGTGTGGAGCCAGATGATCATCAAGGAGACGTCCGAGACCGTCGAGCTGCTCACCGCCACCCCGGCAACCGGCCAGTATGTCCTGGACGCCAGCGGCGCCCTGGTCTACAGCCGCCCCGCCATGGACTGGCACATGCTGCAGAACGAGTCGGAGGCATTCTTCCTGCGCATCTACGGCCCCGGCGACTACCGCTGGAAGGGCGCCGACCTGGGCATCCTGGTCACCAAGGGCCGCCTGCAACTCGAGCGCAACGGGTCGACCCAGCTGACCATCCGGGCCAAGCACTTCATCGACTCCGTCCGGGCCGGGTTTGCCGGCCTGCCGGTCGGCGGGGAACTGCAGGCCGATGCCACCGCCGGGATCGGTGTCAAGACCCAGTGGTAGCCTCGCGCTAGGCAGGCGCTGCAACCCATGCAGCGCCTGCCTAGCTGCACCGGTGCAACAACATCAACGCCGCCGCCGTGCGGAAATCAAATGCTGCAATGGTGCAGCCATGGAAGGACACAGTCGTTGGACGGCACGAACCTTGATTACCACCCATCCGGGGTGGACATGCAGAACTGGCAACTGCCGCAGAACCTCCGCTGGTCCTTCCAGCACATGGCCGAGTTCCTGCCCACCGCGGTGATTTCGCGGGGGCTGGGACCGGTGGCCAAGCTGCCCGCCACCCACCGCGACCTCGACTCGATCGTGCTGCCCCCGTCCGGCCCGGAGGAAGCGCCGATGAGCGTGGGCTCGGTCATGGGCTCGAGCGACACCGACGGATGGATGCTGCTGCACCGCGGGGCGGTGCTCACCGAGCAGTACTTCGGCGAGATGAACGCCGGCACCGAACACCTGCTGATGTCGGTGAGCAAGTCGCTGGTCGGCGCCGTCGCCGGGTCGCTGTGCGACGCCGGGCTGCTGGATCCCGAGGCGCAGCTGACCTCCTACATCCCCACGCTGGCCGACTCCGGCTACGCCGGGGCCACGGTGCGCCACCTGCTGGACATGCGCTCGGGCATCGCGTTCTCCGAGGACTACCTCGACCCGCGCGCCGAGGTGCGGATGCTGGAGGAGGCGATCGGCTGGGCTCCCCCGGCCGTCCCCGGCCCCACCGGCATGTACCCGTACCTGACCACGCTGCGGCAAAAGTGGGACCACGGCGGCGTCTTCGAATACCGCTCCTGCGAGACCGACATGCTCGGCTGGATCTGCGAGGCGGTCTCCGGGTCCACCATGCCCACGTTGATGTCACACCTTTTGTGGGGCAAGATCGGCGCCGAGGCCGACGCCGTGATCGGGGTCGACCAGTACGGCACCGGGATGTTCGACGGCGGGATCAACGCCACGCTGCGCGACATGGCCCGCTTCGGCTCGCTCTTCCTGAACGACGGGCTCGCCCTGGGCGGAACGCGCGTGCTCTCTTCGGCCTGGATCGAGCAGACGCTGGCCGGGGCGCCGGACTCCCGCGAGGCCTTTGCCAACAGCCCGGGCGACAACCGCATGCCAGGCGGTATGTACCGGAACCAGATGTGGTTCCCCTACGAGGGCAACGACGTGGTGCTGTGCCTGGGCATCCACGGGCAGATGGTCTACATCAACCGCCCCGCCCAGGTGGTGGGGGTCAAGCTTTCCAGCTGGCCGCTTCCGCAGGACGCCGCCAAGCTCTTCTCCACGCTGCGCGCCTTCGACGCGATAGCCGCGGAACTGGGCACCGAGCCCCCGGCACCGCGCCAGGAGTTCCTGCCGCTGTTCACCCTCCCGACGCGGACGAAGCCGCATCCCGTGGTCGGAAACGCGAAACCTTGAGCTTGATTCGTGACGCCCGTGACGGGCACACCCTAGGATTGGAACAGAAGTTGAAAGCGCCATCGTCGACCATCGACACCGAACAATATGCAACACCTTCCAGCGTATGGCGGCTGCGCACCGACGCCTGGGAATACCTTGGCTACGCGGCCAAGCAACTGCCCTCCCTCTCGCTTTCCGACACGGATTCGAACGCGGTTGAGAAGGGCCTGCTGGCCGAGGTCACGCGCCAGCTGCGCGTGCTTGAAGCCGTGGAAACCTACTGGGCGGTGCCGGGCAAGGCGCACGTGCTCGAGCTGCGGGCGCGGATCGAGGAGGGCGACTACGACACCTCGCTGTCCCTGATCGAGACGGTCACCCGCGGCTTCACGCGTTTCAGGCACGAGCTCGACGACAGCCCGGTCGCTGCCGATCAGGATGCCCAGCCGGTTGACCAGCCGGTTGACCAGCCGGTTCCGGCGGTCGCCGACCGTCGTCCGCGCTTCGAGGTGCTGGTCGTGGACGACGTCTCCGAGACGGTGCGCGAGGAACTGATCGCCGAAATGGCGAGCCAACGCAGGGAATCCGACGCCTTCACCTACCAGATCAACGTGGTGCCCAGCCTCGAGGACGCCCTCATCGCGGTGCTGCTGAACCCCACCATCCAGGCCTGCATCCTGCGCCCCGGCTTCGGAGTCTCGGCCCGGCACCGTCCGGGCGACGACCTGCGCAGGTTCCTTGACGGCTTCGTGGACCCCGGGATTTCCGCCTTCCCGCCCAAGGAACGCATCCTTCGGCTGGCCGACATGCTCAAGAGGCTGCGCCCGGAACTTGACCTCTACCTGGTCGCCGACGTGTCCATCGAGGACCTCGCGGGTTTGGCGAACCGCCGCTTTTCCCGGCTCTTCCGCCGCGAGGAGTCCATGGAGCTGCACCTCTCACTGCTGCGCGGGGTCGCTGACCGCTACAAGACCCCCTTCTTCGATGCCGTCCAGCACCACAGCCGCAAGCCCGCCGCGGTCTTCCACGCACTGCCGGTTTCCCGCGGCGGCTCCGTGGTCAACTCCCGGTGGATCAAGGACATGGGCGAGTTCTACGGACTGAACCTGCTCCACGCCGAAACCTCCGCCACCTCCGGCGGACTGGACTCGCTGCTGGACCCGCGCACCTCCATCCGCGAAGCCCAGGTCCTGGCGGCCCGCGCCTTCGGCGCCCGGCGGTCCTACTTCGTCACCAACGGCACCTCGACGGCCAACAAGATCGTGCACCAGTCCATCCTGGCCCCGGGCGACGTGGTCATCGCTGACCGCAATTGCCACAAGTCCCACCACTATGCCCTGATGCTCGCCGGGGCCCAGGTCGCCTACGTGGACGCGTACCCGCTGAACGAATACGCGTTCTACGGGGCGGTGCCGCTGAAGACCATCAAGTCCATGTTGCTTGACTACCGCCGTGCCGGCCGCCTCGACGAGGTCAAGATGATCACGCTGACCAACTGCACCTTCGACGGCATCGTCTACGACGTCGAACGCGTGATGGAGGAATGCCTGGCCATCAAGCCGGACCTGGTCTTCCTCTGGGACGAGGCCTGGTTCGCCTTCGCCGGGTTCCACCCGATCTTCCGGCGGCGCACCGCCATGGCCGCTGCGGCAACGATCCGCGCGAACTTCAAGGACCCGCAATACATTGCCCGTGCCAAGGCCCAGCGTGCAGTGCTCTTCGATCCGGAGACCGGGGAACCTGCGGAGGATTCCGTGTGGCTGGAAAACCGGTTGCTGCCGGACCCGGAGACGGCGCGGCTGCGCGTGTACGCCACGCAGTCGACGCACAAGACGCTGACCGCGCTGCGCCAGGGTTCCATGATCCACGTCTACGACCAGGACTTCTCCCACCTCAACGAGGTGACGTTCAACGCCGCCTACATGACCCACACCTCCACCTCGCCCAACTACCAGATCCTGGCCTCGCTGGACATCGGGCGGCGCCAGGCGGAACTGGAGGGCTACGAGCTGGTGCAGCGGCAGGCCTACTTGGCCCAGTCAGTGGCCCAGATGGTGGCGCGCCACCCGCTGCTGAAGAAATATTTCCGCGTGCTGACCACTGTCGACCTGATCCCGGAGGAATTCCGCGAGACCCGGCGGCCGATGCCGCTGCGCGACGGGATCGCCGCCATGGACGAGGCCTGGCGCACCGACGAATTCGTGATGGACCCCAGCCGGCTGACGCTGCACATCGGGAACACCGGGGTGGACGGCGACACGTTCAAGCACAAGTACCTGATGGACATGTACGGCGTCCAGGTCAACAAGACCAGCCGGAACACCGTGCTGTTCATGACCAACATCGGCACCTCGCGCAGCGCGGTGGCCTACCTCATCGACGTGCTGCTGAAGCTGGCCGAGCACTTCGATCGCGAACGGGCGGACATGAGCCCGCGGACGTTGGCCGCCCGCGAGAAGAAGATCGCCGAACTGGTCGCCTCCCCGCCGCCGCTTCCGGACTTCAGCCGCTTTGCCGATCTGTACCGCAGTTGCGCGAACACGGTGGACGGGGACATCCGCACGGCGTACTTCACCACGTACAAGAACAATGCCTGCGACTACATCATGCCGCCGGCGTTGTTCGCGAGGGTGCGCGCCGGGGAGGAAGTGGTTTCGGCCGGTTTCGTCACGCCCTATCCCCCGGGATTCCCGATCCTGGTTCCCGGCCAGGTCTTCACCATGGAGATCCTTTCCTTCATGGCTGCACTGGACACCCGCGAGATCCACGGGTTCGATCCGGAAGTGGGCTTCCGCATCATCAACGCGATCCCGGCCCCCGTCTCCGGGGACTAGGTGCATGCAGCGGGAGGCATCGGCCATGCGGCCGGTGCCTCCCTCGGCGTTTTCTCAGCTGCGCGGCCGCACGACCAGCACCGGGCACACCGCGTGCCGCACGCACTGCTCGCTCACCGAGCCCAGCAGCATCCCCGTCAGCCCGCCGCGGCCGCGGGTTCCCACCACCAGCATCCGGGCCTCGTGCGAGATCGCAATGAGGCTCTTGGCCGGCGGTGCATGGACCGGTTCGTAGGTGACCGGGACAGAGGGAAACCCTTCGGTGACCTGGTGTGCGTCACGCTCCAGTTCCTCGCGCACCGCGGCCGTGAACTCGTCCATCGCCGGGACGTACCCGAACTCCCACCCCTCCGGGCGCGGCGCGGTCGCGATGGACCAGGCCCGCGAAACGACGACGGGTGCCGACAGCTGCTGGGCCAGTTCCAGCGCCATGGCCAACGCATCGTCGGCACCCTTGGACCCGTCATGGCCCACGACAATGCTGCCGGCCGGCGCGGGTTCCGGCGCGTGGCTCGGGCCGTTGAATGTTCCTTCAGTGCTCATTGCCGATTCTCCTTGGGTCTTCGGTCGGTGGCTTGTTGTGCCCGGGGGGCGGACTCAGGGCCGCATGTGTTCGTCGTGAAGCCGATGTGCCTCGGCCACCTGCTCACGGATCTTGTCGACGTCCTTGGCCTTGTTCCGGTATTTCGGGTCCATGGCAAGGATCTGGGCTTCCTCGTCCTTCAACAGTCGGTACACACGCTCGCGCTCGGCAGGATCGGCGGTGTAGCCGAGGTCGATGTAGTTCACCGCATGCCGCCGCGCACTGTTGATGGCGGTCTGCGCCTTTCCGGCCTTGCTGAGCAGGGAGACGACAACGGTGACGACGAGGACGCCGATGATGAAGCCCAGTGACAGTGCCGTGGTGATTTCGATGACCGGGACGGGCTCGCCGTCGTTGACGAAGGGCAGGTTGTTTTCGTGAAGCGCGTGTAGCACCAGCTTGATGCCGATGAAGGCCAAGATGGCGGCCAAGCCGTAGGAGAGGTAGATGAGGCGGTCCAGCAGCCCATCCAGGAGGAAGTAGAGCTGGCGCAGTCCCATCAGGGAAAACGCCGTGGCGGTGAAGACGATGTAGACATTCTGTGTCAGGCCGAAGATCGCGGGAATGGAGTCCAGCGCGAACAGGATGTCGGTTCCGCCGATGGACACCATGACCAACAGCATGGGCGTGAGCGCCCGCTTGCCGTGGTGCATGGTGAAGAGCTTGTCTCCATCGAAGTGGTCGGTCGTGTGGAGGAACCTCTTGGCCAGGCGCATGATGAAGTTGTCCGACTGGTCCGTCGCGTGGTCCCCGGGCTTGAGCAGGTTTCCGGCGGTGATCAGCAGGATCAGGCCAAAGAGGTAGAAGACCCAGGCGAAGGAATTGATCAGCGCCGCGCCCAGGAAGATGAATCCCGTCCTGGCGATCAGCGAGAACACGATGCCGAAGAGCAACACCTTCTGCTGGTCCTCGCGGGGAACCCTGAAGCTGGCAATGATAATAAGGAAGACAAACAGGTTGTCAACGGAAAGGGCCTTCTCCGTGATGTAGCCGGCGAAGTACTCGGACCCCATCGTGGTCCCGCCGAAGACCAGAACCAGGATTCCGAACAGAATGGCAATCCCCACATAGACCGATGACCAGATCGAGGCTTCCTTGAGCGTGGGCACGTGGGCCTTGCGGATGTGGAAGAAGTAGTCGAAGGCGAGCAGGGCAAGGATGACGACGATGGTGATGCCCCAGATGAGGGGTGAAACGCTCATGTGTCCCTGCTTTCGGACGGCGGTGATAGCTGGCCCGGCGCATTGCTTGACGTTGCCCTTTCCGATGCCGGGACTTACCTGGTGTCGGGCCGTATCCGGCATCCTCGATCACCAGCAACCGAGAAATGCCTATGCGACGAAACTAGCATCTCGCTTGGGCATTTGATAACCCCTGCCAAGGGCAACTGTTCCTTGTCACGACTTCGCGAAACCGTGCGGGGCGCTGTCGCGCACCGTGCTTTCTCGCGCCCGCCCGGCCTCTGCCCCCGACATTGGACACCGCCTCCGTCCGGCCGGGAAGCATCTGGCGACGCGGCAGGGGCCGGTGCCCCGGGAGTCGTTGCTTGACCCGGGCACCGCACACCCGCGGCTTCGGTCTTTCTCCATGCTTGGTCATCGGGGTCGCTGGGAACCTCGGCACCAAGCCACGGGCAGTTCTCCCGCGACAGCCGTGCCTAGATCCTAGAGCGCTCCCCCGGCGGCCTCCGGTGAACCTGCGCTCCCGCCTGCACCATCGGACTGCCCGGCATCGCCCACGGACTCGCGGGCCAGGAACGTCTCGACCTCAAAGAGGCTGCTCGCCCGCTCCGCGATATTCAGTAGCGTGGACATCGAAGCCACCTCCTCGACCTGTTCCTTGAGGAACCAGAGCATGAACTGCTCGCCCAACGGGTCGCTCTCGGCCCGAGCCGCGGCGAACAGCGCCTTGATGCTTTCGGTGACCTCGAGCTCCTGGGCGAGCGCAAGCTTCAGCGGTTCCTCCGCCGATTCGAAGTCGTTGCGGACCTCGCCTATTCCTGGGATGGCGAACTTGATGCCGCGGTCCAGCATGTACTGGACCATCATCATGGCGTGGTTCCGCTCCTCCAGCGACTGGCGGTAGAAGTGCTTGGCCAGCCGGGGCAGGTCCTGCCCGTCGAACCAGGTGGCGATGGCGATGTACTGCTGGGAAGCGGCGAATTCGTTGCCCAACTGGCGGGTCAGCAGCTCGTTGAAATGGTGGCTCATGATGCTCTCCTTCAATAGGCGTGCACGGGTGCGGACCTGTAGCTCCACGGCCGGCCGGTCGGGGTGGCGGAGGACCTACATCGAGCGTCCCCCGCCCTTGATCCCCGAGTCAAGGGCCGCGCCACACCCGTTTCCTGCATCCGGCGGCTAGTTGGCTGCAGGCGCTCCCAGATGCGACCGCAGCTCATCCATGGTCGGTGGATTTGCGCCCGGACGCCGCACGGTGATGGCAGCGGCCAGCGATGCCGTGCGCCCCAGTTGCTCGAGGTCTTCGGGTGCCAAGTCATCGATCCCGCGGGAGAGCAGCCCCATGATCAGGGCCGATGTGTACGAGTCGCCGGCACCAATCGTGTCCGCGACGACGGAACTCACCGATGGGACGTTTACGGTGTTCGAAGCCGTCGCGAGCAGAGACCCGTGCGGGCCGCGGGTGATGACCGCCAATCCTGCGCCCATCGACAGCAGGTGTGTAGCGATCCCGTCCATGTCCTTGCGCGGATACAGCCACTTCGCGTCCTCGTCACTGAGCTTGACGACGTCGATGAGGTTGATGAGGTCCTCAAAGATCGACAGCGCCTCGAAATGGCTGCCGAGCAACGAAGGCCTGATATTGGGGTCGTAGGTGATCGCGCAGTCGCCGTGCCAGTGCCGCAAGTGTTCCTTGACTGCACCGGCACCCGGTGCCAGAAACGTGGCGATTGAACCCGTGTGAACCAATTTGGGTGCCAGGGCCGGAGCAATAGGGTCCAGTTCCCAGGCAACGTCGAATTCGTAGTTGGCGGACCCGTCGTCCGCCAGGGTCACCGTGGACGATGATGTTCTTTGCAGCGAAGTGGATCCCGGCAGCAGCCCCACTCCGGCGCTCCCCAGGTGCGCCTCGATGGCGACGCCGCGCTCGTCTGGCCCAATGGCCGTCAGCAGGTCGACCTCGACTCCGAGCCGGCCCAGCCCATAGGCGACGTTGGCAGGTGATCCTCCGGGATGCTCAATGGTTCCCTGGGGTGTTGTAACGACGTCGATGAGGGCTTCGCCGATGACGATGACGTCCAGGGGGTTCCGGGGCACGGAGGGGTGGTCGGCGTTGTTCATTTCATGTCTCATTCAGGATGCTCGCTCACGAGAAGGTCGTCAGGTTCAGGCTGCTCACGGTCGCCGTGCCGCCGGAGGCATAGAGGGATACGTCGGTGCTCGTGGAGGACGGGAAAATCAGCTCCGTCATCGTGACGAGTCCGCCCTGCGCAAAGACCTCGACGGAACAGTGATCCACGACGACGGTCAGCCGGTATGAACCGCCGATGGGCAGGATCGGCGCCGAGTCGATGGAGGCAAAGGACTCGTGGAAGTCGGACTGTCCCGATGCCGTGCGGTCGACAAAGAGGCGTCCCTGCGCAGGCAGGATGCCGACGCGTGTCCCGTGCGTTTCGTCGCCGCGGACAATCAGCCCGAAGTCGTCGGCCGTTCCCGGCGTGAACGTGAGTTCGATGCGTTGGACGCTGCCGGACGCACCATCGATGATCCGTGTTTCGTTGGAGATTTCGGCCGATTCAAGAGTGAATGACGGCTCAAGGTTGGAGATGGAGGCGGGATCCTCGGCAATCTGCTGGACCAGGCGCGGCTTTCCGTCGACGGTCCGCAGGGACACCACGCGGGCCAGGGACATGGGGCTTCGCCACGGAGACGTGGGGATCTGATTGGCGTATTGCCAATTGTTCATCCAGGCGATCATCAACCTGCGGTCATCGGGGGCGTCGCTGAAGGAAACGGCGGCGTAGTAGTCCCGGCCCCAATCGAGCCATTGGTATTCGGCCAAACGGGCTGGATCCTGGGGGCCTTCGGTAACCGTGGTGCTCGAGGTGAATGTGGTCCCGTCGAATTCTCCGACGAAATATTGACCGGCGGAGCCGTCATTGGGTCCGCCGGGGTTCAAGTTCACCGTAAGGACCCACTTGAGGTTGTCCGCTTCTCCGTCCAAGGGAAGCGCGAAGAGGTCCGGGCATTCCCAGACGCCGCCGGTGGCGTTGGCCGGGCCAAAGGTGCTGAGCAGCTCCCATTTGGCCAGGTCCTCGGATTTGTACAAGACCACCTGGAAGTCGGTGGCTTCCACGGCAACCATCACCCAGTAGCTGCCGTCCTCGCCGGTGTAGCGGAAGACCTTCGGGTCGCGGAATTCGGCTGACCCGCGGTCCAGCACCGGATTGGCGGTGTGCTTGGTCCAGGTGTAGCCGCCATCCAGGCTGTAGGCCAGGGACTGTGCCTGGACACCATGGTGTGCGGAGGCGGGTTTGAAGGCGCTGGTGTACATGGCAACCAACGGCGCCGTCTCGGCCGTGCCGAATCCGCTGGTGTTGTGCCGGTCGAAGACGATGCTGCCCGAGAAGATGTCTTCCTGCTCGTCGCAGGAAATCGCGACGGGATGTTCGGTCCAGGTGAGCAGGTCGGGCGAGGTGGCGTGGCCCCAGGACATGTTGCCCCAGACGTTGTCCAGCGGATTGTTCTGGTAGTAAAGGTGGTAGAGCCCCCCATGGAAAATCAGGCCGTTGGGGTCATTGAGCCAGGTGTTCCGCGTTGCGTAGTGCAGGGCGGGACGGAACGTGTCGGCCGTTGTTGCGGTCGAGGCAGTCATGAGGGGGCGGATCTCGTTTCTTTGTTGGTGCAGCAAGGGCGGCTGGCGTTGGGGTCGGCCGAGGCCTGTGGCTACGGCCAACCCCAACGCGGGTGGAGTTAGGAGTTCGACTTGTAACGGTCGTAGGCCTGCTGGTAGACCTCGATCATCTTGTCGACACCGATGCCTTGGAGCTGGGAGACATAGCCGTCCCATTCCTGCTCGATGCCACCGGAGACGATCCATTTGGCCACGTTCTGTTCCACGAGCGAAGCGGAATCGGTCTCGATGGTGCTGATCTGCTGAAGCTCTTCGTTGGACAGTGCCACGGGCGGGTAACCGTCGTTGCCGGCGTAGGGCTTGTAGTTCTCGGCGACGATCTTCTGGCGGGCGGCGGCACGCGGTTCGGGGGCTACAACGGTCTTGAAGTTCTCAGCCGTGTTGGCCTTCGGTCCGCTCGGTGCAACCATCTGCCGGCGCTCGCCTTCGCTGGTTCCGGCAGCCGCCGGGATCTGGACCAGCAGCCCGTTGGCATCCTTCTTGAGTGTTTCACCGATCGGGCCCCAGTTGGCCTGGGCCGACTGGAGGGGGTCATAAAGGTTGTCGGCCCAGCGCATGGTGGCCGCAGGATACTTGTTGGCGTTGGTGATGGCGAAGGCACCGCGGGAAATCTCTTGGTTGTTGGCCTGGCTCGCGATGCGTTGGCCGTCCACTCCCTCAAGCACCGGCACCAGGGCGTAGTCGTCGGCGCGGTCGGCACCCACCATCTCCGGGATCTCCCACCAGACGAAGGAGCCAAGGTTTTCCTTGGCGGCCTTGCCCTTGGCCAGGTAGGCCTTGTCGTCCTGGGAGAAGGACTCAGGATCGATCAGCCCTTCCTGATACCACTCGTGCAGGGTTTGGATCGCCTTCTTGTAGCCTTCCTGCGTGGGTGTGTAGATGACCTTGCCGTCCTGGACGATGCGGTGATCCATATTGTCCGGGACGCCGCCCAGGGCGGCAATCAGGTCAACGATGTCCCCACACCAGGAACCCGGCATGAAGCTCAGCGGAATCGTCTTGCCGGTTCCGGATGCATCCTTCTCCTTGAAGGCAACCAGGGCGTCGTGGAATTCATCAACGGTCTTGGGCATCGGGATGTCCAGCTTGTCCAGCCATGCGGTGTTGATGGCCAGTTCGTTGGGGAACTGGACCAGGCCAAGTTCCTCCACGGACGGCAGTGAGTAGATGTGCCCGTCGGAGGAGGTGATGGCCGCCTTGATCTCAGGCCGTTCAGCGAGCAGTTTGGAAAGGTTCGGCGCGTTCTTCTCGATCAATCCGTCCAGGGGAATCAGTGTTCCGCTAGCGGAGTACGTGGCTATTTCCGAGTCGGTCAAACCGGTGTTGAAGAATGCGTCGGGCAAGTCCCCGCCGGCCAGGATGAGGTTCTTCTTTTCCTGGAAGACCGTCTCGGGCAGGTTCTCCCAGTCAATGTGGATGTTGGTGTCCTTTTCCCAGTTCTTCACCACGGTCATGGTGTTGAAATCAGGCGCCAAGGCAGATTTGGATCCGGAGAAGGTCAAGCTCAACTGCTGGTCGACGATCGGGAATCCGGTCTGCTGGAATCCGAAGTCGGCGGAGGCATCCTTGATTTCCGTGTCGCCGGCTTTGCCGCCACCGCAAGCGGTAAGCGCCAAGGTACCGGCCAAGATGACGGTGAAGAAGGAATATCTGCGGCTGATTGCCATGGTCTTTCCTATTCTGGGATGTGCTTTTGACGCGCAGCGAATGCCACGAGCCATGGATGTAGTGCGGAGGGGGGTGGGACGTTATTTGACGGCGCCAATCAAGGTGCCCTTGGTGAAATGCTTCTGCATGAACGGCAGGGCGATCATGAGCGGCAGGCTCGAGACGACGATCATGGCGTACTTGGTGAGTTCGGCGATCCGCTGCGCTGCTGCATACGAGGCAATGTCGCCGCCGGTGGTTCCCGATGACGAGACGTCCGACTGGATCAGGATGTTGCGCAGAACCAATTGCAGCGGGTACTTGGAATCGTCGTTGAGGAATATCAGCGCATCGAAGAACGAGTTCCAGTGCGCCACCACGTGGATCATGATCATGAGCATGATCAGCGGCTTGGACAGGGGCAGCACCATTTGGAAAAAGAACCGGAAGTCGTTTGCACCATCCATCTGGGCCGCTTCGCGCAGCTCGTGCGGAATGGTGTGTTCGAAGAACGAACGCGCGATGATCAGGTTCCACACGCCCACTGCTCCGGGCAAGACGACTGCCCAGATGGTGTTAAGCATGCCAAGGTCGCGAACGACCAGGTACTTGGTGATGAGTCCGCCATCAAAAAACATGGTGATGACAAACAGCAGCATCAGGAATTTTCGTCCTGGCATGTCCTTGCGCGAGAGCGCATAGGCCCCGCAAAGGATCGTGCTGACACTGATTGCCGTTCCAAGGATGGTGTACACCATGGTGTTGCCCAGCCCGGTCCAGATCCGGCTGTCGGCAAGGATTCGCTGGTAGCCCTCGAGGGTCACACCGGAGGGGAACAGCCAGACCTTGCCTTCGTAGACGGCGTTGGGGTCGCTGATGGAGGCAATCACGATGAAGTACAGCGGATAGACCACGGCCACAATGGACAGGATCAGGATCGAAGTGGCAGCGATGGAAAAGGCGCGGTCGCCGTATCTGGCCCTCAACTTAGGCCGCTTGGCCTCCGGGCGGTTGATTCCCTGCGGGGAGCTGATTTTCACGGGGATGGTTTTCAGGGACATTTCGGCATCACCACAGGGTCGCTTGGTTTGCCCGGCGAGCCACAGTGTTGAAGAACAACAGCAGAGCCAGGTTGAGGACGGAGTTGAATAGGCCAATGGCGGCCGAGTAGCTGAACTGGGCCTGCTGCAGGCCCGCGTGGTAAACGTAGGTCTGAATGATCTCGGAGCTGGAGAGATTCAGTGGCGTCTGCATCAGCAACGCCTTCTCGAAACCAACGTTGAGCAGATTGCCGATGGCCAAGATGAATAGCACCGTGACCACGGGCATGATGCCCGGCAAGTCAATGTGCCTGATGCGCTGGAGCTTCGAGGCACCATCGACCTTGGCCGCATCATGCAGCGCCGGATCGATTCCGGCCAATGCCGCCAGGTACACGATCATCGAGAACCCGGCGTTCTGCCAGACATCGGACAAGACATAAATCGGTCGGAACCATTCCGCCGACCCCATGAAGAAGATCGGTTCTCCGCCACCGAGCTGGATCGCATTGTTCACCAGGCCCGACCGCGGGGAAAGGAGCACAAACATGATGCCCACTACGACCACGGTAGAAATGAACGCCGGCGAATAGAGGACGGTCTGCGTGAACTTCTTGAAATTCTCACTCTGGAGCTGGTTGACCAACAGGGCCAGAATGATCGGAATCGGGAAGGCAATCAGCAGGCCCAGAACGGCGACCCAAAGGGTGTTCTCGACGACTTGCCCGAACTGATAGGAATTGACGAAGCGGATGAAGTGCTGCAGCCCAACCCATGGGCTGCCGGTGAAGCCGTCAACGGGGTTGTAGTTCCTGAAAGCGATCTGGACGCCGTACATGGGCCAGTACTTGAAGACCGCGACATAGATGAGGGCCGGTAGTAGTAATACGTATAACTGCCATGCCCCATAGACTTTTTTCCGGCGATTCAAGAAGGAAATCCTCCGATTCGGCACGATGACCTCCGATCCACGCCTGCGTCTGGCCGTATCGGTGCGGCTCATGGCATCTCCTTGGGATGAGTAACGGATTTACGTTCAACGAGGGGGCAGTCCATGAGCTCGACCCGACCATCGGGCTCCGCTCCTTGGAGGAGAATGTCCACCGCGCGCCGGCCCATGGCGACGAACGGAAGTTCAAGGGTTGTCAGCCCAGGACGTAGATGCGGAGCCAGGGTGGACTGGTTGTCGAACCCGACGATGGAAACATCGTTCGGGATCGAGAGCCGCAGTTCCGAGGCCGCTTGGTAAGCGCCCCAGGCCGTCCTGTCATTCACACAAAAAATTGCGGTTGGCGGATGCGGAGAAGTCAGCAGTTCCATGGCGTGTTGGTAGCCGTGAATCTCGCCGCCCTGGCCAAAGCGGACCAGCGAAGGATTCACTTCCGTTCCGAATTCCGCAAGGGCCTGCTCGTAGCCGGCATAACGGCCAACAGCAGCCGGAAGTTCGCTGTCCAAGCTCTCGATATTGATGAGTCCGATGCGGGTGTGTCCTGCTTCCAGCAGGTGGCGCGTCGCCGCATAACCACCCTGCACTTCGTCCGGAACGACGCTGGGAAGCTTCCCCGCACGGTCCTGTGAGTTCAGCACCACGGCCGGGACCCCGGCCAGCGCCTGAGGAACGTCGAGGCGGCGGTGGTACATCGCGGCGTAGACGACACCGGCCACGCGGTAGGAAAGCATGGTGTCCAGCGATGCGGCTTCAAGCGCCTTGTCGCCGCCGGTGTTGACGGTCAGAAGGAGCAGCCCTTCCTCCCAGGCCCGCTCTTGGGCGCCTTCGATGATGGCGCCGGCAAACGGCGAGGTTGCAACCGAGTCGCCGATGAAGCCGATCATGCCGGCAACACCTTCGCGAAGGACCTTGGCGTGGGCGTTGGTGCGGTACCCAAGCTTGTCAACGGCATCGTGCACTCGCTGGCGAGTGTCATCGGAAAAACGGGAACCCGGAGCCGAATTCAGCACCAACGAGACCGTGGCCTGGGAAACGCCTGCAGCGGCAGCGACGTCGTGCATTGTCGGTCCCGCATTGGGCCGCAATCCAGCCATGGTTACCTCCTTGGTTCATTGGTGTTCAACAG
>NZ_JBIXLN010000033.1:0-56995 GCF_045798555.1 Paeniglutamicibacter sp. MACA_103
ACCGGACGTGATTTTGCTCTTCCCATGGCCTGTCCCAATTCCTTGCGGGTGGTAGACGAAAACCCGCACACCCAAGAATGACACCATTTCCACAGAATATTAGCTAAGACAAAGTACTAGTACTTCAGGCGGAGAAGAAAGATATCCTAGGCACCGCGGCTGGTTCCCCGTGGTGGCTCAACGTCAAAGGAGCTGACTGGGCCCACCCAACCGGTCCCGGACGGCACTGGTCCGAGATCCCGGATCACCCCGTTGTCCAGGTCTCCCACTATGATGCCCTCGCCTACTGCCGGTGGGCCGGACGGCGCCTGCCGACCGAGGCCGAATGGGAATACGCCGCCCGTGGAGGCCTCGAACAACAGCGGTACCCCTGGGGCGACGAACTACTCACGGCTGACGGCGCCCATAACTGCAACATCTGGCAAGGGACCTTCCCGGAAGTAAACACCCGGGAGGACGGCTACCTCGCCACAGCACCCGTACGCAGTTTTCCGTCCAACGGATACGGACTGTACGAAGTCAGCGGCAACGTATGGGAATGGTGCGCCGACTGGTTCCTGCCCAAGTACTACTACAACTCCCCCACCGCCAACCCTCAAGGACCCACCATCGGCAAAGGCCGCGTTATGCGCGGGGGCTCCTATCTCTGCCACGACTCCTACTGCAACCGCTACCGCGTCGCTGCCAGAAGCTCCAACACCCCCGACTCATCCAGCAGCAACTGCGGCTTCAGAACGGCTGCGGACTGACATGGCCGCTGACACTACCCCTAGCTTCAGTGTCCGCTATGTCCGGCCCTCCAACAGCGAGCCCTGGGTGATTTGCTCCAGCAACCATGGGGAGAAGGCGAAGGGGGCCGCCGCGGACGCCGCCAGCAGGTCAGCCGGGGCAATCCATGCGTATTCGGCAACCTCGTCGGGGTTGGGATCCAGGTCCCCGTCAATCCGGGCGGCGAAGACCGGGCAGATCTCGTTTTCCACGATGCCCGAGGCATCCACGGCCCGGTACGCGAAGTCCGGAAGCAGTGGGCGGATATCGGTGATGAGCGTGCCAAGTTCCTGCTGGGCACGCCGGATCATCGCATCCTCGAACGACTCGTCCGCCCCCGGGTGCCCGCAGAACGAGTTGGTCCACACCCCCGGCCAGGTCTTCTTGCCCAGGGCGCGCCGGGTCATCAGGATCCGGCCTTCTTCGTCATAAAGGTAGCAGGAGAACGCCAGGTGCAGCGGGGTGTTCTCGGTGTGCACGCTCGCCTTGGACTCGGTGCCGATGCGGGTGCCGTCGGCCGCCAACAGCACCACAAGTTCCTCGCTCATGACTCTCTTTCATCAAGGGTGTATTCGGGGCCGGACGATTCCGTGCCGCCGCCTCAATTCTCCCATGCCGCCACGGGGACGCCGCAGGGTTGCCGGAGGGGCATGGAAAAGCAGCTGCCCGCCGGCGACACGGGGTCGCGATCCGACGGGCAGCTGCGGCGTGGGTCCTGGCTATTTCAGGCGCTTGAGCGTTTCGCCCTTGAAGAACCCGGGGCTGCGCACGCGCATCCAGAACATGAGGGCCACTCCCAGCAGCAGCACCCCGACGCCCAGGATGAACACCATGCCCAGGCCGCCGATGTTGGAGCCCGAACCGTAGTCGGGGTCCATCGAATCGCGGGCGGTGCTCACGAACATCACCAGCAGGATCACCCCTCCCAGCAGCGGGGCCAGGAACCTGAAGAAGACATTGCGCAGCGAGTCGAAGGCCTCGCGGCGGAAGTACCAGACGCAGGCAAGCGCGGTGACGCCGTAGTAGAAGCAGATCATCAGGCCCAGGGCCGTGATGGTGTCCCACAACGCGTTTTCGCTGAGCAGTCGGGTGATGACATAGAAGCCGGCCGCCGCGGCACCCGCGGTGATGGTTGCCACCGACGGGGACATGAAGCGCGGGGAGATCCTTCCGAAGGCCTGGGGCAACGCCTTGTAGTAACCCATGGCCAGCAGCGTGCGGGCCGGGGACACCAGGGTCGACTGCAGCGAGGCTGCCGAGGATGAGAGGATGGCCAGGGACATCAGGATCGCAAACGGGCCCATGACCGGTCCGGCCAGCACGGCGAAGATCGATTCCTGGTTCTCCGGGTTGCCGGCGCCGAGCCCGGTGTCGCCGACCCCGGCGTAGGCGATGACGGCCAGTGAGATGACCATGTAGATGCCCATGATGATCAGCACCGTGAGCGTTGCCGCCCGGCCCGGGACCTTGTCCGGGTTCTTGGTTTCCTCGTTCATGGTCAGGGTGACGTCCCAGCCCCAGAAGATGAAGATCGACAGTGAGACTCCGGCGGCGAAGGCGCCGAAGGAGTGAACCGCCATGGGGTTGAACCAGTCCAGCGAGATGGGCGTTGCGTCGAAGGCCGTGCCGTTCTTGACGTGGCCGAAGGCGGCGACCGCGAACCAGGTCAGCACGATGAGCTGGAAGGCGACCAGCCAATATTGGAAGGCCTTGGTGGTCTGCATGCCGCGATAGGAGATCCAGCAGGCGGCGGCGATGAACACCAGGGTGGTGGGGATGTTGACCCACAGGTTGGTCGTCAGCTCGGCGATGGCGTCGTTGCCGGTGAGCTGGGCGAGCAGGATGTAGAAGAAGTCCACGGCGACCGCCGCCAGGTTGGAGAGCACGATGATGGTGGCGGCGACCAGGCCCCACCCGCCCATCCAGCCGATCCAGGGCCCGAACGCCCGGGTGGCCCAGGTGAACGAGGTGCCGGAGTCGGGCATGGCGCTGTTGAGCTCGCGGTAGCCCAGGGCGACCAGGAGCATCGGGAGGAACCCCGCGATGAAGATGGCAGGGAGCTGGGTGCCGACCTCGGCGACCGTGGGCCCCAGGGCCGCGGTCAGCGTGTAGGCGGGGGCGATGGACGAAATGCCGATGACGACGGCGCCCAGCACTCCGACGGTCCCCTTGGACAGGCCCTTGTTGCCCAGGCCCGACGTGTCCGTTTGCGCGGCACGGGTATCGATCGTTGTTTCACGGCTCATAATTGGTTTCCTTCAGCCAGGCGGCGCGGCACAGTCCCCCAAGGACATGGGGGGCAGTGCCGCACCGTCATGCGGTGATTGGTGCTAGGACGATGCCGGCCCCGTTTTGAAGTTCTTCGGAACCACCACCAGCGGAACCGGCAGGGTCCGCAACATGCGCTGGGCCGTGGAGCCCAGGAAGAGCCGGCGCTTGCGCGCCAGGCGGCTCGAGCCGACGACGGCGATTTCCCCGTCCTGCCAGCCCAACTCGGCAATGGCGTCGTCGATGCCGGTGCCCGAGGCAATGGAAATCTCGGCGGTGACGCCCAGTTCCGCCACGACCTCCGCGACGCTCGCCCGGGCCCGGGCGATGGCGGAGTCCAGGTCCTCGGCACTTGCGTCGGCATCGTCCTGGGCCACGAGGGACACCACCCGAAGCGGCAGCCCCTGGTGGTGCGCGGCGGCCGCGGCCGCCTCCACCACTGCCTTGGCCCCGGGCCGGGTGCCCACAAAGGCGGTGACCCGGCCAAGCTGGCCGTCGGCTTTCTCCAACGAGGCAACAGCCTCGGGGGAACCCATGGCCACGGGAATCGGCGAGGCGTGCAGCAGTGCGCTGGCCACCGATCCCGGGGCAAAGAAGCCGGCCACGTGGCGCTTGCGGCCGCCCAGCACGATGGCCCGGGCACCGGTCTCCGTCGCCACGGCCATCAGGCCCTGGGCCGGCGACGGAACCGCGCGGGCGATCACGCGGGCGCTGACACCCTCGGGCACCAGCGCAAGCGCTTCCTTCGCCCACAGGTCGACCTTGTCGGCCAGGATGGAGCTATACCCGTGGTCGCCGCCCGGGTACACCGCGGAGAACGGTGTGGCCTCGGGCAGGACGATGGCCAGGTCAAGGTGCGCGGTGGGGCCGCCCAGCGCGGCGGCCAGGGCAATTGCCTCGGCGCCGCGGGCGTCCGCGGTGTATCCAACGAGATAGCGCATGATGCCTAGGCGTCCAATGCCGCGAGTGCGCCGAACTTGGAGACGACGCCGTCGTAGTCACCGTCGTATTCCGTACCGTCGACCGCGGCAACGATGCGGGCGGCGGTGCGCCGTCCCATGCGCACCGCGCCGTCGACGTGCTGGTAGCCCTCGCCTGCCAAATCCGAGGAGGAGAAGTAGATCGGGCCGACGTTCTTGTTTTGGTCGGGACCGAAGCGGAACAGGCCGCCCAGGTCGTAGCTGGTGGCGTACGCGCCGCGGGTCCATTCCTCGGCCGCGAAGTCCGAGAGGTAGAAGACGGACGGGTCCAGGGCCTGGGGGCCCAGGTACCTGGCGATGTCCGCGAGGATGGCTTCCTTGCGTGCGGCCTCGGAAAGCTCGAACATTGCGTCGGCCTGGTTGTCGGAGATGAACCCGACCAGGGTGCCGGTGGATTCCCCGTGGTAGGTGTTGTCGTAGACCTCCTGCACGATCGCGGACGGGCCGAAGCAGGTGCCCGAGAGCCCCTCTTCGCGCCAGAACGGTGTCGCGTACACGGCGTGGACCTTGATGACCAGGCCCATGGACTGGTGCTGGTGGGTCACGTGCTGGCGGCGCGGCAGCGGCGGGTTGTAGGAGATGCGCGAGTACAGGTTCGGCGGAACGGCAATGATGACCTTCTTGGCATTGACGCTCACATCCGTACCATGGGCGGTCACGCCCGACTCGGACCAGTCGAGCCTCAGCACCGGGTTGTTCAGGAAAACGTCCTCGCCCAGGCGCTCGGCCACGGCGATCGAGACCCCCTGCATGGTGCCGACGATGCGGCGGTCGAGGATGAAGTCCTCGTCGACGAGGTTGGAAAAGGATCCGGCGGAGGAGGACATCAGCAATGCCTGCAGCGCGGAGAAGGTGTGTGCGGGCTTGGTGAGCATGCCGCCGGCGATGAACAGCCCGACGTTGTTGCAGGCGACCTCGTCGCCGGAGATGCTGCGCAGCCAGTGGTGGAAGGAGATCTTGTCGAGCTCTTCCGCCTGCGGGTGTTCCCACGGGGCGTCGGGGTCGACCTCGGTGGTGAGGCGGTCCATTTCGGCGATGAGCCTGTTCATCTCGGCCACGGTGGATGCGGCCACCGGGAAGTCCTCCCCGGTGTACACGGTGCGGGTGCCGTCTTCGGCCAGGTAGACGGAGGCGCCTTCCTTGTGGCGCTCGAAGGTCTCGATGCCCAGTTCCTCGATCAGCGAGTAGAGGCCGGTCTGGTCCGGGGAGATCCACTGGCCGCCGATCTCGATGGTGGCCCCGTCCATGTCCTGGCTCCAGGTGCGTCCGCCCACGCGGTCGCGTGCCTCGAGCACTGCCACGGTCTTGCCGGCCTTGCGCAGCTCATAGGCTGCGGTCAGGCCGGAGGGGCCCGCTCCGATGATGACGACGTCGCGATCCAGGGTTGTCATGGCTTCCACTTCTTTCGGTTTTTAAATGAATGACGTTCATTTACTAGACTGGTTCCATGCTAGACCATGTTGTGCAGTATTGTGAAGTAGGCCACGTCAGGAGCGGACTTTGAACCAAGAAGCAGGAGCCCCCGCGGGGGCGCCACGTCGCCGCGCCGGCCGGCCGAGGTCGGTGGTCCTTGACCGGAACCTCATTGCCCGGGCGGCGCTGAAACTGGTCGTCACCGGGGGCTACTCGACGCTGACCATGTCGGCGGTGGCAAAGTCCCTGGCTGTCTCCCCCTCGGCGCTGTACAACCACGTGAAGTCCAAGCAGGAACTCATGCAGTGGATCCAGGAAATAGTGATGGACGGCGTCAATTCCGCTGTCTTTGAAACACTGCCGCTGGATGAGGCGCTGGCGGAATGGGCGGTGACCTACCGGGACATTTTCGCCGGACACGCCCCGCTGATTCCGTTGATCGCAGTCCTGCCGGTCTCAGGCTCGCCGCGCACGCTGGAAATGTACGAAAAAGTGGCCGCGGGCTTCACCCGCGCCGGCTGGAAGCAGGCCGAGATAGTCCCGGCCATCGTGGCCCTCGAATCGTTCATCTTCGGATCAGCATTGGATGCCACCGCGCCATTGGACATCTTCGACCCGGGCGAAAACGCCGGAAAGATGCCAAGTTTCGAAGGCGCCCTGGAGGCGCAACGCGCCACCGGCCAACACAGCGCGGACGCGGCGTTCCATGCCGGGCTGCGCGCCATCATCGCCGGGCTTCTCGCGCATGCAGGGAAGCCCTGACGGCGAGGATTTCGGGCCCCGGGGAGCTTCGGGGATAGTCTGGCGACATGAACGAAACCCCCTCCACCAGTAAGAACCCGGCCCTTCGCTTCCTCTCGCGGCTGACCGCCAAAAACTGGGTGGCGATCGCGGGCGCCATCGCCGCATTGGTTTTCATCCTGCAAAACCGCCAGCGGGTCCGCATCGAACTGCTCTTCATGGACCTGAACGCGCCGCTGTGGATTTCGCTGGGCGCGGTGTTGCTCATTGGCTGGCTCGTGGGACGTTTTTCGTTCCGCAGGCGCTGAGCCGTCAGGTTCCACGGAACGCAAAACCGCCCCGCCGGAACTCGCACCCTAAAGGGGTGCGGCCCGGCGGGGCGGCAGGGGAAAAGTGTGGTGGCGCCTAGAGCGGGGTACCCATGACCTGCATGAGCATTGCGGGATCGCCGTAGTTGTAGATGACCCAGCTCATTCCGCCGATGAAGGCCAGCGAGGCGACGCCCCAGGCAGCCGAGAGCTTGGCCATGAAACGGATTTCCGAGCGGCTGACGGACAGACGGTCGGCCGAGTAGTCGCCGGCGACCTTGCTGAGGCGCTCGGCGGGGGTGACCGCGGCCATGGCGTTGAGGCTCACCAGGAAGTTCGAGGCCGTGTCGATGCTGCCGTCGATCAGTCGGGCACGGGTCAGGTTGTTCTTGCGATCCTGGGTCATTTCGGCAATGTTGGACCCGTGTCGGGCCAACAAGATATCTTCGCCTAGTGGCATTGTTCGACGCGCCAACCGCATTGCCTACCCCTTTAAAATCACCTGGCGGGGAAGCCGACACCCGCAAATCTCTCAATCGTTACAATATTGAGATTACGTCCGATTTTTTGGCGAAAGCGCTAATAAGCACTTTCGGTTGGCAAGCTCACAGGGGTCTGTGGCCTGGACCGCCACATTCCCGTGGCCCCGCGCACATCCGCGCCTCAGCGCGTGGTGAAGTGCGCGATCACGCCGATCATCCAGACCGAGGATGCCAGGGCCGCACAGCCGAATTCGACCAGGACGCCGACCCCCATGGCCTTGAGCGCGGAGCCGGAGGCGCGCAGCGCCGCCGGGAAATCCTTGCGGCGCCCATACTCCCCCAGCACCAACCCCACGGCAAACCCGATGAACAGGCCGAGCACGGGGATCAGGAACATGCCCACGACCGCCAGCGCGATGGCCAGGGCAATGGAACCGCGCGGGATCTTCTGCTGCTTCAGGTTCCTGCCGGTCAGCACCGTCGAAGCGCTCCAGCCGGCGAGCGCAAGGGCCATGCCGATCCCGGCGCACCACCAGGCGGCCGGGCCGCCCACGATCCAGCCCCAGGCCAACAGCGTGCCGACGGCCAACAGGCTGCCCGGAAGCACGGGGACGATGGTTCCCACGACGGCGACGGCCAACAGCAACCCGGCAACAACGGTGGTGATGATTTGGATATCCACGAGTGCAATTCTGTCAGCCGCTTGGCCCCGCGGGGCGGGGCGCGCCGATCATGCGTCCGAGACGGACTCAGTCGTCGACAATGGCCCAGCTGCCGGCGGGCTTGTATTCGCTGTCGAAGACGTCTTCCCCGGCACCGGGTTCCATGGGGTAGTTCTTGAGGTTTCCGGCCCAGTAGCGCAGCGCCCGGCCGAGCTCGGCCTCGGGGTCCAGCTTCATCGCCTCGGTGTTCATGTCGACTTCAAAAATGAATCTCATGTCCCGCGTCCCTTGCTCAGTGCGACACCGCTTTGCGGCGTCACGCCCTGTAGTTTTCCCATCCTAGGCTGGCCGCGATCCGATGTGCCATGGCGAATCGCGCGGCCGGGAAAGAGCGCCCGGGGAAACTGGTGGCGAAAGATTGTTGAACAATCTTCGTTCTTAGTGCATTCTTAAGGGACCACAACACGAGACGGGGGTCACAAATGCCTTACATCGACCTGAATTCCGACGTCGGGGAATCCTTCGGCAACTGGGTGATGGGCGACGACGCCGCAATCTTCACCTCCGTATCCTCGGCAAACGTTGCCTGCGGATTCCACGCGGGGGACCCCAGCGTCATCGCCCAGACCTGCCGCGAGGCCGTCGCCGCCGGTGTCACCATCGGCGCGCACGTGGGCTACCGGGACCTGGCCGGCTTTGGCCGACGCTTCCTGGACTGCTCCCCCACCGAACTGGCCGACGACGTGCTTTACCAGCTCGGCGCCCTGGAGGCCCTGGCCCGCGCGGCCGGCTCCTCCATCAAGTACGTCAAGCCGCACGGCGCCCTCTACAACACCATCGTGCACCACGAGGCCCACGCCCAGGCCGTCGTCGACGCCATCCGCGCCTTCGGCTCGGAGTTGCCGGTGCTGCTGCTGCCCGGCTCCGTCGCCCTGGCCAAGGCGGAGGCCGCGGGCCTGCGCCCGGTCGCCGAGGCCTTCGCCGACCGGAACTACAACCCCGACGGCACCCTGGTCTCGCGCCGCGAGGCCAACGCGGTGTTGCACGACCCCGCACAGGTCACCGCCAACATGATCCGTCTGGCCACCGAGTCCACCATCGTTGCCGTGGACGGCTCCGTCATCCCGATGAACGCCGAGAGCATCTGCGTGCACGGGGACACTGCCGGCGCCGTCGCCATGGCCGCGGCGGTGCGCGCCGGACTGGAAAACGCCGGCGTGTCCATCAAGAGCTTCGCATGAGCGTGACAGCGACGCGCTTTGCCGGCACGCGCTCGGTGCTCGTCGAGCTCTCCGACCTCGACTCCGTGCTGGCCCTCGGCGCCCTGCTGGAGGCCTCGCCGCTGCCCGGGCAGCTTGACGTGCTGGCGGCTGCCTCCACCATCTTCATCAAGGCCGACTCCTGGGCCAGCGCCCGGAGGATCGCCGCGGCCGTCCCCGCCCTCGAACTGGGCGCGGCTCCGGAGAACGCCGGATCCCTGGTCACCGTCGATGTGCACTACGACGGGGAGGACCTGGCCGAGGTCGCCAGGCTCACCGGGCTGAGCGTCGAGGCCGTCGTCAACTCCCACACCGGCCAGAGCTGGCGCGCGGCCTTCGGCGGCTTCGCCCCGGGCTTCGCCTACCTGCTGGGCGAGAACCGCGAGCTGAACGTGCCGCGCCGCGACACCCCGCGCAAGGTCGTGCCCGCCGGAGCGGTGGCCCTGGCCGGGGACTACTCGGCCGTCTACCCGCGCCAGTCCCCCGGCGGCTGGCAGCTGATCGGGCACACCGACGCGGTGCTCTGGGACCTGGACCGCGAGAACCCCGCGCTGATCCGCCCGCAGGACCGCGTGCGGTTCACCGCCTCGCGCACCTCGCTGAAACTCAGCGCCCACACCGCCCACGCCCAGCCGGCACCGCACGCGGCCGCGGCGCACCTGGAAATCCTGGACCCCGGGCTGCAGTCCCTCATCCAGGACCTGGGCCGCCCGGGCCTGGGAAACCTCGGGGTCTCCGCCGCCGGGGCCGCGGACACCTCCTCCGCCCGGGCCGCCAACCGCCTGGTGGGCAACACCGCCGGGGCCGCGGTCCTCGAGAACCTCCTGGGCTCCCTGGTCCTGCGTGCCCAGGGAGACACGGTCCTGGCCGTCACCGGGGCCAACGCCCGGCTGCTGATCACCCCCGTGGAGGGGGACGACTTCCACGAGGAGGAGCGCACCGCGGAGATGAACGCGCCCTTCGCCCTGCTCGACGGGGAAACCCTCACCCTGCTCCCGGCCGGCTTCGGGCTGCGCAGCTACCTGGGCGTGCGCGGCGGGATCGACGTCGCCCCGGTGCTCGGCTCGCGCTCCACCGACTCGATGTCGGGCATCGGCCCCGCGCCGGTGTCCCCCGGCACGCGGCTGCCGGTGGGCACCGTCACCGGATCCCACGTGGTCGGAAACCCGGAGCCCTCCACGCTGCCGGTGCCCGATGAACACGGCGTCTACACGCTGCGCA
Organism: Paeniglutamicibacter sp. MACA_103; assembly: GCF_045798555.1. Classification (NCBI taxonomy): domain Bacteria; kingdom Bacillati; phylum Actinomycetota; class Actinomycetes; order Micrococcales; family Micrococcaceae; genus Paeniglutamicibacter; species Paeniglutamicibacter sp. MACA_103. The sequence continues at coordinate 10,103 of NZ_JBIXLN010000033.1, forward strand.
TCAGCGCGGGCCCGCGCGAGGACTGGTTCGGCGAAGCCGGGCTCCAGCGCCTGGTCGGGCAGGACTGGAGCGTCTCGGCCGAGTCCAACCGCGTCGGCGTCCGCCTGGCCGCACCGGCCGGCTCTTTCCCCCTGGAACGGATCCGCACCGGGGAACTGGCCTCCGAGGGTGTTGCCGTCGGCGCCCTGCAGGTCCCGCCCTCGGGCCTGCCCGTGCTCTTCCTCGCCGACCACCCGGTCACCGGCGGCTACCCGGTCATTGCCGGGGTCATCGCCGAGGACCTGCCCGCGGCGGCCCAGCTGCCCCCGGGCGCTCAGCTGCGCTTCGAACTCGTCGACCCGCTCACCCACAACCCGCATGCGCCCCGGGCCGCCCGCGCCGCCAGCCACGAAGGAACCACCCCATGAAGAAAGTCCTGATCGCCAACCGCGGGGAAATCGCCGTCCGCATCGCCCGGGCCTGCGCGGACGCCTCGCTGGTGTCCGTGGCCGTGTACTCCGACCCGGACGCCGACGCGCTGCACGTGCGCCGCGCCGACGAGGCCTGGGCCCTGCACGGCTCCAGCGGGGCCGAGACCTACCTGGACATCGCCAAGATCCTGGACGTCGCCGCCCGCTCCGGCGCCGACGCGGTGCACCCGGGCTACGGCTTCCTCTCCGAGAACGCCGACTTCGCCCAGGCGGTCATGGACGCCGGGCTGACCTGGATCGGCCCCTCCCCCGAATCCATCCGCGCGCTGGGCAACAAGGTCACCGCCCGCGAGATCGCGGTGCGCGCCGGGGCCCCGCTGGTGCCGGGCACCGACGGACCGGTGGCATCCGGGGCCGAGGTCCGCGCCTTCGCGCAGGAGTTCGGCCTTCCGGTGGCCATCAAGGCGGCCTTCGGCGGCGGCGGGCGCGGCATCAAGGTCGTGCGCACCTTCGAGGAGATCGACGACGCCTTCGAATCCGCCGTCCGCGAAGCCACCGTGGCCTTCGGCCGCGGCGAATGCTTCGTCGAGCGCTTCCTGGACAAGCCCCGCCACGTCGAGGCCCAGGTCCTGGCCGACATGCACGGCAACGTCGTGGTGGTCGGCACCCGCGACTGCTCGCTGCAGCGCCGCAACCAGAAGCTCGTCGAGGAGGCCCCCGCCCCGTTCCTGAGCGATGAGCAGCGCGCCTCCATCCACGCCTCGGCGAAGTCCATCTGCCGCGAGGCCGGCTACCACGGCGCCGGCACGGTCGAGTACCTGGTGGCCCCCGACGGGCTGATCTCCTTCCTGGAGGTCAACACCCGCCTGCAGGTCGAGCACCCCATCACCGAGGAAACCACCGGCGTGGACCTGGTCGCCGAGCAGTTCCGCATCGCCGCCGGGGATCCCCTCAGCCTCACGCAAGACCCGACCCCGACCGGGCACTCCTTCGAGTTCCGCCTCAACGCCGAGGACCCGGCCCGCGGCTTCCTGCCCGGCCCCGGCCGCATCACCGCCTTCGAGGCCCCGACCGGTTCGGGCGTGCGCGTGGACTCCGGGGTGCGCACCAATTCCGTGGTCCCCTCGCACTACGACTCGCTCATGGCCAAGCTCATCGTCACCGGGGCCACGCGCGCCCAGGCCCTGCGCCGCGCCAAGGTGGCGCTGGACGAGATGGTCATCGCCGGGGTGCCCTCCGTGCTGCCCTTCCACCGCGCGGTGGTGCGCAACGCCGACTTCACCAACGACGAGCGCTACGGCGTCTACACCACCTGGATCGAGTCCGAGTTCGCGCAAGAGCTCGCGGCCAGCCCGGAGATCGCCGCCGCCGAACCCGATGCGGCCCGCGAGACCCTGACCATCGAGGTCGACGGCAAGGCCATCGACCTGGGCCTGCCGGCCTCCCTGGTCGAGGCCATCCGCCACGGCGGAAACGGCGCCGCCATGGAGGTGGCGGCCGGGAACGTGGCGGCCGCCGCGGATGCCGCAACGCTGGCGGCACCCATGAACGGGAACCTGGTCAAGTGGGTGCTCGAGGACGGCGCCACCGTGGCCGAGGGCGACACCGTGGCGGTGCTGGAGGCCATGAAGATGGAATCGAACATCACCGCCCACCGCGCCGGGACCTTCACCCGCGGCGCCCAGGAACCGGGAACCGCCATCGGCCGCGGCGAGGCGCTCGGGGCCATCGCTTAACGCTTGGGGTTGCCGGGCCGGGCTTGGATTAGATTGGAAGGATGCCAGTGAACGCCATAATTTCAGCACTGCCCCTGGCCGAGGGGTCGACCCACGCACACACGGGCGCGTGGGTTGCCGCGGTGCTGCGCTCACGGATCGCCGAGGGGCAGCTGCTTCCCGGAGCCAAGCTGTCCGAGCAGGCCCTCTCCGATGCGCTGGGGGTTTCGCGCAACACCCTGCGCGAGGCCTTCGCGGTCCTTGACCACGAGCTGGTCATCACCCGGATCCCCAACCGCGGCGTGTTTGTTTCCTCCCCGGGCCCCGAGGGCGTGCGGGAGATCTACGGGGTGCGGCGCATGATCGAGCCGGCGGCCGCCCTGTGGGGACCCAACCTGGACGTCGAGGCGCTGGCCGCGGTCATCGTGGACGCGCGCAAGGCCCTGGCGGCCGGGGACATTCCCAGCATGGCGGATGCCAACCAGTGCTTCCACGAGGAACTGGTCCGCGCCACCGGCAGCCAGCACCTGCAGGAGCTTATGACCAAGGTCCTGGCGCAGATGCGCCTGGTCTTCCATGCCATGGGCGATGCCCCCGACTTCCACTCGCACTACGTGGAACTCAACGCCGGGCTGGTGGCATTGCTGACCGAGGGAAAGCGCGAGGAGGCGGCCGATTCGTTGCGCGGCTACCTGGACCGCGCCGAGGCCGAACTGCTGGCGCACCTGGACGACGACGCAGGGAACTGAGCCCGCCCGGCCGGCCGGGCGGTCCTACATGTGCATGGTGACCTTGGCGTCCTTGCGCAGCACCGCGACGTAGTCCTTCACCGCGGCACCTTCCTTTTGGAGCTTGAGCTGCTGCTCGAGCTCGGGCTTGATCTTCTTGAAGGTCGGCGCCTCCGGTGCCGCCGCATCGGCGGTGGCCTGTCCCTTGTACTGCTCGAGCACGACCTGGTAGGCGTCCTTGAGTTCCTTCTCGCTCGGCGTGAAGTCCCCGACCTCCTTGGAGACCAGCCGCCCGACCTCAAGCTGGGTCTTCAATTGGCTGCGAACCGCGGTCTCGTCCAGCCCCTGCTTCTCCATGGTCGCCAGGAATGCCCTGGCGTCCATGTCGTTGCTCTTGGCCACGTCGCCTAGGGCCTGGTCCAGGTCCTTGGACGTCGCGAAGATCTTTTTCTTCTTCGCCTGCTGGATCAGCAGCTCTGTGTTGACCAGGCCCTCCGCGGTCTGCTTGCGCAATTGCCCTTGGTCAAGCTCCTGCCCCGAGGCTTGCGCCTGCTGCACCATCTGGGGGAACTGGCCCTCGTAGATCCGGACGAAGTCGGCCTGGGTGATCTTCTCGCCGTTGACCTCGGCAACGATCTCGGGGATGCCGGAAACATCTGCTTTCGGGCCCGCGGCATCCGACGGTGCGGCTTCCGGGGCAGGGGCACTGGCCTCGGCGGCGGGTGCCGGTTTGTCAGCGGCACTGCACCCGGTCATGAACGCCAGCGAGGCGATCAGGGACATGGAAAGAATCCACTTCTTCTGCAACATAAACTCCCAGCGTTTTGGACAACCCTTGGAACACTAACAGGCGAAACAGGGCGGCCGCTGGATGCCCTTCCGGACGCCCGGCCGTGCTGCCGGGGGCCGGTTCGGCTAGATCACGTTCTCCAGGAAGGCTCGCGTGCGCTCGTGGCTGGGGTTGCCCAACACCACTGCGGGGGCACCGGATTCGACCACGACGCCTCCGTCCATGAACACCACCTCGTCGGCGACGTTGCGGGCGAATCCGATTTCGTGGGTCACCACGATCATGGTCATGCCGCTGGCCGCCAGCTTCTGCATCACGTCCAGCACATCGCCCACCAGTTCCGGGTCCAGGGCGCTGGTCGGCTCGTCAAAGAGCATCAGCTTGGGTTCCATGGCCAGTGCCCGCGCAATGGCCACGCGCTGCTGCTGTCCTCCGGAGAGCTTGGCCGGGTGCAGCCCGGCCTTGTCTCCCAGCCCGACTTGTTCCAGCAGCGCATGGGCCTGGGCGACGGCCTGCGCCTTGGGGACCTTCCTGATGCCAATGGGTGCGGCGATGATGTTTTCCAGCGCGGTCAGGTGCGGAAAGAGGTTGAAGCGCTGGAAGACCATGCCGATGCCGCGGCGTTGCCGCGCGACCTCGCGCGGCTTCATCTCGTGGAGCTTGCCGTTGCGCTGGGCGTAGCCGATGAGTTCGCCGTCGAAGTTGATCCGCCCGCCATCGATGCGCTCAAGGTGGTTGATGCAGCGCAGGAAGGTCGACTTGCCGGAGCCCGAGGGCCCGAGCAGGCACATGACCTGCCCGGTCTCGACGTGCAGGTCGATGCCCTTGAGCACCTGGATCGGGCCGTAACTCTTGCGCACCCCCTGCGCCTGGACGAGCGGCCTGCGGGTTTCGTCGGTGCGTACCGGGGACGGGGATTCAAGGACGGGGTTCATTTTTCTGCTTCCTTATTTGCTGCGGCGTACGCGGTTGGCCAGGGCGACGGCCCTGCCGATGGGTGTGGGCCCCAGGGTCCGGCTCCCCCGGCCATAGTGGCGCTCGAGGTAGTACTGCGGCACCGACAGGATGGAGGTCAGCGCCAGGTACCAGATGCTGACGACGATCAGGAGTTCCACCTGGTGCAGGTTCTGCGAGGAGATGCGGGCCGCCACGGTGTAGAGCTCGGCCACGGCGATCAGCGAAAGCAGCGCCGTGTCCTTGAGCATGGAAATCGTCTCGTTGCCCATGGGCGGGATGATGACCCGCATGGCCTGCGGCAGTTCCACCTTGAACAAGGTGAAAAGCGGCGTCATGCCCAGGGAGTAGCAGGCCTCCTTCTGCCCCTGGTCGACCGAGAGCATGCCGGCGCGGACGATCTCCGCGGTGTAGGCGGCCTGGTTGGTGGTCAGGGCGATCACGCCGGCCACGAATGCCGGGATCAACGCGTTGGTGTCCACGGTGAAGACCGTGAAGTCGGTGAAGGGAACGCCCAGGGACAGCTGCTTGTAGAGCAACCCGAGGTAGCCCCAGAACACGATTTGCACCAGCAGCGGCGTGCCCCGGAAGATCCAGACATACAGCCAGGCGACGGAGTTGAGCACCGGGTTGGCCGAGAGCCGCATGAGTGCCAGCACGATGCCCAGGATGGTGGACAGGACCATGGTCAGGATCGTCAGGGCCACCGTGAGCACCGCGCCGGCCACGATCCGGTCGCTGAAGAGGTACTTGGCAATCGTGGGGTGGTCGATGTTGGGGTTGCGCCACAGCGAGGCCGCCACGCCGAGAAGGGCCAGCAGGATGAGGGAGGCCAGGACCCAGCGGCCGGGGTGGCGCAGCGGGACGGCCACGATGTCGTGTGCGCCGGGTCCCCCCGCCTCTGGGTGTACAGGTGCGGGCTGCCGCAGCGCGGTGCTATTTCCCGCCATTGTTGACACCGGCCTCGGTCACGGCGAAGTCGGCCAGGTCGTACTTTTCCATGAGCCTGGTGTAGGTGCCGTCCTCGATCAGCGACTGCAGCGCCAGGTGCAGCGCCTCGGTGAGGTCCTGGTTTTCCTTCAGCAGCCCGATGCCGGTGTAGACGGGGTTGTAGCCGTTGGGGAATTCGGGGTCCTTGACCAGTTCGAAGAGCTTGCCGTCCCCCGCGGTGGCGGCGGCGTAAGCGGCGACCGAGGCATCGACGACATCCGCGACGGCCTTGCCCGAGCGCACGGCGGTTTGGGCATCAAGTTCGGTGGGCAGCTGCACCAGCTCGATCGGTGCCTTCCCCGCGTCTTTGCACTTGCCCGCGTAGGAAACCAGGTATTCGACCTGCACGGTGGCCTTCTGGACGGCTACCGGCTTGCCGCACAGGTCGATGATGGATCCGATGCCCTCGGGGTTTGAGGCATTGACCAGGATCTTGAACCCGGCGTGGAAGTAGTCCACGAAGTTCAGCACCTTCTGGCGTTCGGCGGTGTCGTTCATTCCCGCGAAGATGATGTCGTGCTTGCCCGCCTGCAGGGAAGGGATCGCGGTGTCGAAGGCCTGCTGCTGGAAATTGAACTTCACGCCCAGCTTCCCGCCCATGGCCTGGGACAGGTCGTAGTCGAGGCCGGTGGGGTTGTTGTTCTCGTCCAGCATCTCCATGGGCGGGTTGGGCATGTCCGCGGCCACGTTGATGGCCCCGGCGTCCTTGTACTTCGCCGGCAGGGCGGCCGCGGCTGCGGAGTCGACTTCGACGCTGACCTCGGGTGCCGGGGTTCCGGCGGCGACGGGTTCGTCCGTGGCACAGCCAGTCAGGGCCAGGCCCATGGCCAATGCGGCGGTGGAAAGCAAGGCCAACCCGGGACGGCGGTTGTGCGCGGTGATGTTCATGGCGATTCGGTTTCCTTTGGGAGTGGGATGCGAGAGGGAAGGAATGGACGGTTGGATGCGGCAGGCTTACCAGCGGCGCTGCAGGGCGGGTTGTTGGGTGCGCAACAGGTCTTCATAGGTTTCCCGGGCGACAGCGAGCGTGGAGGACCCGTTGGCGCAGAAGATGACCGGCGGCTTGCAGGCGCCGTTGTAGTTGTTGGCCAGGGTGTAGGCGTAGGCCCCGGTCGCCGCCATGGCCACCAGGTCCCCGACCTGCGGGTCCGCCAACGGGACGTCCGCGCACATGAGGTCGCCCGATTCGCATTGGCGCCCCACGACATCGGCGACCAGGGTGGGTTCGGCCCCGATCTTGGTGGCCATCACGGCCTCGTAGCGCTGTCCGGTGAGGGCGATGTCGATGTTGTCGGCCATGCCCCCGTTGATCGCGACGAAGGTCTTGCCCGTGGTCTTGACGGTGTTGACCGAATACAGCGTGATGCCGGCGCGGGCCACGAGCGAGCGCCCCGGCTCGATGATGAGCTTTGCCTCGGCGGGCAGCAGCCGGGCGGCGGCCTCGGTCAGGGTGTCCAGGTAGTCCTCGACGCTCGGGGCGATTTCGTCGTAGGTGTATTTCACGCCCAGTCCCCCTCCGACGTCGTAGGTGTCGAAGGTTCCGAATTCGGCAACGGATTGCACCGCCCGCGCAAAGGGCTCGGTTTCCAGCACCTGGGAGCCGATGTGGACGTGGATGCCTTCGAAGTGCAGCAGCGGGTGTTTGGCGATGCGCTCGATCGCGCGGGTGATGTCGGCGGGGGGAAGCCCGAATTTGGAGTCGTTGCCGCCGGTGACCTGCGAGGCGTGGGTGGCCGGGGTGATCCCGGGGATCATGCGCAGCAGGACGTTTTGTTCCTTGCTTGCCATGGCCTCAAGCCGGTCCAGGTCGTTGAAGTTGTCCACGATGACGGCCCGGATGCCGGCCGCCAGCGCCATCTGTATTTCCTGGTCGGACTTGGCGTTGCCGTGCAGGTAGATGTTCCCGGGGCTGACCCCGGCGGTCAGCGCCATCATGAGTTCCCCGCCCCCTGCAACGTCAACGCTGAGCCCCTCGGCCTGCGCTATCGCATACATGGCAACGCACGGCAGCGACTTGGAGGCGAAGAGCACCTCGGAATTGGGACGCCTGGACTTCAGGCCCTTCACGAAGCGGCGGATCTGCCGGCGCAGCCCGGTCTCGTCCATGATGTAGGCAGGTGTCCCGTATTGGCGGGCCAGCTCGCCCACCGGCACCCCGCCGATGGACAATTCTCCGGTGTCGGAAACGGCGGATTCCTCCGGGAGGATGTCCATCAACAAGTTGAGGTCCGGGTGGTGCATTTGCTGGGTGACTGTCATGGTGAGGTGCCGTTTTCCTTTGTGCCTGTCGGTTGGTATCAGAAGCAACAACCGGGTGTGAATGTGACCTGCGTCAACTGTAGGATTGGCCTCACCAAAATTATTCGTAGAACCAACCAAGCTTCCTGCCGGTTTATTGTCAGGTCGGCTAAAGACGTGGGCGGCACGGAAAGAACGGACTTCATTGAACAGCACCGGACGACCGCTGACGCTGGCCGGGCTCCTGGAAAGCCTGGGCGCCCCGCTGTTGACCCCGCTGACCGGAACACGGGGCCTGGATGCCTCGATTTCCGTCCCGGTGATCCACGACCACCTGGATCCGCTGCCGGATACCCCCGGCGGGATCCTGCTGCTGGTCGGCATGGCACCGACCCACGAGGACCTGGACGTCCTGATTGCACGGGCGGCCGAACACGGGTTCGGCGCTGTGGTGCTCAAGGGCCGCGGGACGGCACCCGATGCGCCGCAGCTGGCCACGGCGGCCCTGCCCGTGCTGGTCGTGGACGACCAGGTCCCGTGGCTGCACCTGGACAACCTCATCACCGCGGTGACCAGCGGCCGGCCTACGGGCAGCAACGCCGCCAGTTCCCACGGCGAGGACCTGTTTGTGCTCGCCAACGCGTTGGCCACGGCCACCGATGGCGCGGTGGCCATCGAGGACCTGGACCAGAACATCCTCGCCTATTCGAACCTCGAGCGGCATGCCGTCGACCCGCTGCGCCGCAGCGGGATCCTGGCCCGGCAGGTGCCGGAAATGGAAAAGAACACCGCCCAGTACCGGGCCGTGATGCTCACCGATTCCGTGGTCCATTTTCCCTATGATCCAAGCGACGGGGAATTGCCCCGCTGCGCGGCGCCGGTGCGCGCCGGGCGGCAAATGCTCGGCTCGATTTGGGTGATCGAGGACAAATCCCCGCTGGGCCCCGACGGGGAGGCCGCCATCCTGGAAGTCGCACGCCTGGCGGCCATCCACATCCTGCGATCGCAAAACGCCGTGGACCTGGAACGCCAGGTGCGCACCGAATGGCTGCGATCGGCGCTGGAAGGGCACGGTTCCGACCCGGCGACCTCGGCACGCTTCGGGCTCATGGAGGGCATGTCCCCGGTTCTGCTGGGCTTCATGTTTGCCCCACTGCCCGCTGGCCAAGTGCCCGGCAATGCATTGCCGTTGACCCGCCAGCTGGCATTGGCCGCCGAGCAATACTGCTCGATCTTCCACCCCAATGTCTCCGCGCTTGAATCCGGGAGCATGGTCTACGTCCTGGTCCCGGCGATTGGTTCCGAACAAGCGGCCATGCGCCTGGCCGGCGGCGCCGCCGCCGCCCTTGCCGCACGCCTGGGATGCCTGGTGGATGTTGCCGTGAGCTCCGTGGAGGGCAGCCCCTTGGGCCTGGCCGAACTGCGCAGGGAACTCGAGGACGTGGTGCGGGTGCTCGAAGGCCGCGGCCCCCGCCCAGGCGCCGGCCGCGTGGTGGGAACCAAGGATGTGAACGCGGCGTTGCTCCTGGACCAATTGGAGAGCGTGCTGCGGTCACGGCCGCGACTGGTGCATCCGGGCGTGCGGGAGCTGCTGGAAAACGACGCCGCTTCCGGAACCGAGTACAGGTCGAGCCTGTGTGCCTATTTTGCCGCCACGGGCGACGTGGCGGCGGCCGCCCGCGCATTGAACGTGCACCCCAACACCCTGCGCTACCGGATCAAGCGCGCCACCGAGTTGTTCGGACTGGACTTTTCAACCGGCGACGAGCAGCTGGCCTTGTGGGTGCAACTGCGTGTGGCGGCGGGCACCACGGCATAAATCTGCTGGGCCGCTCATGGTGCCGACGAGGCTTGGGGCGGGGTGTCCCGCAACGATGGCGCAACGTTGTTCCGCATCCCCTGTCCAGCCCCCTCACGGCAGTGAAGACCGGGGTCCATGACCTTGAATGTGGCGTCGGTTCGCGGGCCGGCTGGTTGTGCCCGCGCTCTGCTGCTGATCATTCTTGCCGCGGGTGCCATGGTTGGCCTGTCCGGGTGCTCGACCCTTCTCCGTACATCCGGCCCCTGTATGCCGCCGGCCTACATCCTGGCTACCGCGGTCGTCGCCCCGGGCGGAACGCTGCGGATTTCGGCGCCGGCTGCCACGTGCAAGCCGCGCTACGGCGAGGATGCACGGGTACGCATCGACCTGGTCAACACGCGCCGGGAGGTCCTGCTCACCGAGCTGGCCGCCATGTCGGATGCCGGGGCCTTCACCCACGCACTGGAAATCCCGGCCACCTTGAAACCCGGCACCTACGGCATCTCGGCCGCCCCCGATGGCGTGGACTGGTGCGACGACACCGGTCGCAACAACCGGTTGGAAAATCCCGGCTTCGGGGACACCGGGTTGCGCGTGGTGCGCACCGCCTGCGCGGTGCCCTACGTGGAGTTCCGGGTTGCCGGGTAACCGGGGCAGCGACCACTCCCTCCGCCCGGGCTAGCGCGCCCTGGGCACTCGGCCCGCCTCCGCCCGAACGGAATCGACCCGCTCGAGCGCCTGCGGCAGGTGCTTGCGGGAGTTCACCCCGATGAAGGCCAGCGACACCAGGCACGGCACCAGCATTCCGGCGACGATCCAGGCGGTCTGGACCCACTGGGCCGTGAAGGCAACCACGGTGGGGGCCAGGAATCCGACGTAGGCCAGCGTGTAGAAGAAGCCCGTGAGCTTGCCCAATTCGTGGGCGGCCGCCAAGCGCTGGATCTCCAGGAGCCCGCCGACCATGAGCAACCCGTTGGCCGATCCGAGGATCGCGGAGGCGATGAGTCCCAATGCGGGGCTGGCGAGAAGGATCGCGGCCAGCAGGAACGCGAGGCCAAGGAAGGCCGTGCCCGTCCCGGTCAGCAGCGAGCGGGCATTGCGGACGGTGTCCAGCCGGCGGGCCAGCGGCTGGATCAACACGCTGCAGCCCAAGGTGATGGCCACGGCTGCGGTGGCGTATGCGAGCCGGCCCTCACCCAGCCCCGGGATGACCGCCGGCACGACGGCAAAGCCCGTGGTGCCCGCCGCGAACACCCACAGGGCCGCCGGCGCAACCACCAGCCTGAACCGCCTGCGCGCCCCGGGATGCGGGGCCAAGTGCGCGACGGGCGAACCCGGGGCTGTACCGCCGGAGCGGGTCTCGGGCAACCGGGCCACCACAAAGAGCAACGGGATGCACAGGAGAATATGCAGCGAGTACGGCAGGACCGCCGGGGCCGGGGCGTAGTTGGCCAGCAACCCGCCCGCGACGGGGCCAAGCCAGAAGCCTGCGCTGGTCAGCAGCGAGGCGCGCCGGGCCCCGGAACCGGGCACGGATGCAAGGTCCCACGGCGCCTGCGAGAGTTCCTTGACCCAGCTGGTGGCCGCGGCCATGGCCAGGCCCGTGGCGATGCCGGACATGAAGCGGCCCGCGAAGAGCGGCATGGTTCCGATGAGCGAGCCCATCATGGCCACGTTGGCTGCCATGGACAGGGAGACGGCAAAGAGCGTGACGGGCTTGCGGCCGGCCTTGTCCGAGTAGCGGCCTCCCCACAGCAGCGCCGGCACCAGGCCCACGACGTAGATGCCCAGCATCGAGGTGACCATGACTTCGGAGAAGCCGTGCTCCTGCCGGTAGAACACCAGCAGGGAAACGAATTGGTTGGCTCCCCAGCCGACCATCATCAGGCTCAGGGCAGCGGGGAACCAGGGCTTCCCGTGGACGGGTTTGGCTGTCACTATCCTGCCTTCGGTTCAATGCGGGCCTACGGCGCCCGAGGTCCTCCGCGGCGGTCGGCCGCTGGCGCTTCAAGCCATAGTCTGCCACGGTGCCGAAGCGGTTGCCCGATCCGTGACTTGCCTCGCAACACGGCCCTGACCCGGTACGTGCGCCCGCCCGGCCGGGCGCGAGAGACTATTCTTGGTCGACCACCGACAGGAGCCGCAAAAATGAAGTTGCCCGTTGCAGAACTGCACATCCACCTCGAAGGGACGCTGGAACCCGAAACCATCCTGCGCCTGGCAGAGCAGAACGAGATCACGCTGCCCTGGCCGTCCCTGGAACACCTGAGGGAACAATACGATTTCAGCAATCTCCAGTCGTTCCTGGACCTGTTCTACACCAACCTCGCGGTGCTGCGGACCCGGGACGATTTCCACGAGATCACGCTCGCCTACCTGCGCCGTGCCGATGCCTCCGGCGTGAGGCATGTTGAGCTGTTCTTCGACCCGCAGGCCCACCTGGAACGCGGGATCGAGTTGGGCGAGGTTATCGGGGGCATCCGCGCGGGGCTGAAGGAAGGGGAGGAACGCTTCGGCATCACCCACAAGCTCATCGCCTGTTTCTGGCGGCATGCGCCCGCCACATCGGCCCTGGAAATCCTGCGCACGCTGGTGGCAGAGGGCCATGACATCGACGGCATCGGGTTGGACTCCTCGGAGCTCGGCTACCCTCCCGTGCTGTTCCAGGACGTCTTTGCCTTTGCGCGCGAAAACGGATTGCACGTGGTGGCCCACGCCGGGGAGGAAGGGCCGCCGGAGTACATCGTCCAGGCCCTGGACCTGCTCAAGGTGGAACGCATCGACCACGGCATCCGCTGCCTCGAGGACGAGGCCCTGGTCCGGCGGCTGGTCACGGAGCAGATGCCGCTGACCGTTTGCCCGCTGTCCAACGTGCGGCTGCGCACCGTCGACACCCTGGCCGACCACCCGCTGAAGAGGATGCTGGAAAAGGGGCTGAAGGTGTCCATCCACTCGGACGACCCGGCCTACTTCGGCGGCTACATTGACGCCAACTTCGAGGCGGTGGACCGGGAGCTGGGACTGACGCCGGGCGAGCGGGCGACACTGGCGCGGAACTCGATCGAGTCCTCTTTCCTGGAGGAGCCGGCGAAAAAACGACTGACGGCCGAGGTGGACGCTTGGCTCCACGCCGCGGGACGCGACTCGTAATCAGCGGTTAAAGGCGCCAGGGAAGCGCCCGTTTTGGGGGTAACGGGCACTTCCCTGGCCGAGGACCGCGGCGGGGCTCCAAGGGAACCAGGTCGCGATTCTCACGGCCGTCGGCGATGGGCAGGTGCCCCGGCGACGGCCGTTTTTTGGGGCGCCAAGGAAGAACCTGCATGGGGGATCAGGAACTTGCTTGGCGGATCGGGGGCCACGGCCGGGTCCCGCGGGACCAGGTCGTGGAGGGGGGTGGGCCGCTAGGGAACCAGGTAGTTGCTGTCGCGGGCGTCGGTGATGAGCATGTGCCCCGGTGCGTGGCCGATGGCCAGTGCCGGCCTCGATTCCATCACCGCGGCCTGCGGGGTGACCCCGCAGGCCCAGAACACCGGGATGTGCCCGGCCGGGATTTCCACGGCATCGCCGAAGTCGGGTGCGGACAGGTCGGTGATGCCCAGCTCCTCCGGGTTGCCGATGTGCACCGGCGCCCCGTGGACCGCCGGGTAGCGGGAGGTGATGCGCACGGCGTCGGAAACCTGCGAGGCGGGGATCGGCCGCATGGACACCACCATGGGCCCGGACATGGAACCGGCGGAGGCGGAGCGGATGTTCGTCTTGAACATCGGCACGTTCACTCCCTGCTCGATGTGGGCGACCTTGATGCCGCCCTCCATCAGCGCGGTCTCGAAGGTGAACGAGCAGCCCACGATGAACGTCACCAGGTCATCGCGCCAGTACCCGGACAGGTCCGTGGGTTCGGCGACCTTCACGCCGTTTTCGTAGACCACGTACTTGGGCACGTCGGTGCGGATGTCCCCGCCCTTCAGCAGGTCCCCGCTGGTCTCCCCCGCGTCCAGCACGCCCAGGATCGGGCAGGACTTGGGGTTGCGCTGGGCGAAGAGCAACACATCGAAGGCTTGGTCCCGGGGCACGATGATCAGGTTTGCCTGGGCGTAGCCGAGACAGAAGCCGGCGGTCGGCACGGCCAATCCGTCGCGGAACAGCTCGCGTGCCCGGGCCGGGGACAATGTTGCGCGCTCCCCGGTTGCGGGTGCTTGCGAATTGGCGGATGTCATGACTGCTGGCGTCCTTTCGAAGGGGCGGCCGAGGAAGGCGGGGGTGTCGGGCGCGTGGGCTAGGCCCAGAGCTTTGCCAGGCCGGCCAGGGAGTTCCAGCCGAGGAAGGCGGGGGTGTCGGGCGCGTGGGCTAGGCCCAGAGCTTTGCCAGGCCGGCCAGGGAGTTCCAGCCGAGGAAGAGCGTCAGCAGCCAGGTGGCGAAGCCGATAAGCAGCAGCCACTTGGGGTAGACGTAGCCCTGCAGCAGGTCGCGGCGGCGCCAGGCGGCCCAGAGCAGGACCGCGAATCCGACCGGCAGGATCAGGCCGTTGAAGGCTCCGGCGAAGATCAGCAGCGTCTGCGGCGCCTGGCCCAGGAACATGTAGATGACCGCGCAGACCGCGATGAACGCGACGGTGATCAGGTTGCGTGTGCGTTCGGGGGTGGTGGACTTCGTGATGAAGGAAACCGAGGTGTATGCGGCGCCGATCACGGACGTGAGGGCGGCGGCCCAGAGGATCACGCCGAAGGAGCGCATGCCGATGTCGCCGGCGGCGATGCCGAAGGCCTCTGCCGCCTTGTTGCTGGTGGTCAGCACGGCTCCCCCGGCAACGACGCCAAGGATGGCCAGGAAGAGCAGCACGCGCATGATCCCGGTGACGATGATGCTCAGGATGGAGGTCTTGGTGATGTCGCCGACGTTCTCGATTCCGGCGGCGCCGGAGTCGAGCATGCGGTGCGCGCCGGCGTAGGTGATGTAGCCGCCGACGGTGCCGCCGATCAGCGTGGTGATGATCAGGAAGTTGATGTTCTCCGGCACTACCGCGTTCTTCAGGGCCTCGCCCACCGGGGGTGCGGCGACGATGGCCACATAGAGCATCAACAGGATCATGATCGCACCGAGCAGCACCACGATCTTGTCCAGGGCCATGCCGGCGCGCTTGGAAAGGAAGATCAGGATCGCCACCACGGCTGAAATGATGCCGCCGGTCTTGGGATCGAGGCCCATCATGGCGTTGAATCCCAGGCCGGTGCCGGCGATGTTGCCGATGTTGAAGACCATGCCGCCGATGAAGACCAGTCCCGCCAGCACCCAGCCGACACCGGGGAGGACCTTGTTTCCGAGTTCCTGGGCACGCAGGCCCGAGACCCCGATGATGCGCCACACGTTCAGCTGGACGGCGATGTCCACCAAGATGGAGACAACGATCGCGAAGGCGAACGAGGCACCGATCTGGACCGTGAATTCGGTGGTCTGGGTGATGAAGCCGGGCCCGATGGCGCTGGTTGCCATGAGGAACATGGCGCCAAGCATTGCGGTGCGCCTGGCTGAAGTGCTGAGCTTCGGTTTCGTGCTAGGAGTGGCCATGATTCCATCCATCGGGTTGCGGGTGACTGTTGTCACAAGTGGGAGCGATGAGAAGTACACTACAGGTTGTTGAACAATCTTGACAAGAGGTTGTTCAACAATTTATTCGGCACGCCTCCGCCCCGATGCCGCGAGCACGATTCGGGCACCGACTGGATCCGGGCATGACAAGGCCCTCCCCGTTGAAGGCATCCGTGCTTCACCGTCGGGGAGGGCCAGAACTGTCGTGGCTCAGGCGCCGTGTTCGTACGTGAGACAGTCGGCATTGTCGGCACCCGGTCCCACCCGCACCGAGTCCGCGGCACACATCAGGTGGTCGTTGTGGGTGCATTCCATCCTCTGGCAGGCGCCCACCGAGGCCAGGATCTTGGGCAGGCCGCCGTGCACGCCGGTGTCGATGAATGTCGCGCATTGTGCATGGTCGGCATTTCCGCCAATGGTGATGCCGGAAGCCCCGCAATGGGTATGGTCGTTGAACGAGCAATTGGATACGGAACATTCGGTAACTGGCACGGTGACTGTCATGATGCACTCCTCGAACCGGCGGTCACGCGGAATTCGAACCGCTCTGGGTACCAAGATAAACCCAAACGTGCGCTAGAAATTAGTGCCGTTTATGGGCCCTAATCGGCACCCTTGCTACCCACGGGTACGCAAGCGCGGGGACTCGATTCCGCGCACGGAACGTGCCCAAATTCCAGGAACGCAACCCGGCGGCCGGTGACGTGCCTCACGCTCCGGTCGTCCGCGCGGCGGTAGCCTGAAAGGGTGAAGTTTCTCAATGATTTGCAGCCCGCACATGACCTGACCTACAACGACATCTTCATGGTTCCCTCGCGCTCGGCGGTGGTGTCCCGGTCCGAGGTGGACCTCGCCACGCCGGATTCGGTGGGCACCTCCATCCCGCTGGTCATCTCCAACATGACAGCGGTGGCCGGCAAGCGCATGGCCGAAACGGTGGCCCGCCGCGGCGGGATCACGATCCTGCCCCAGGACATCTCCCTGGCCGCCCTGCAGGACATGGTCGAGAAGGTCAAACGCGCCCACCCGGTCTTCGAGACCCCCATTACCGTGGACGTCAACGACTCGGTCTCGACCGCCCTGGCCCTGCTGGGCAAGCGTTCCCACGGCGCGGCGGTGGTGCTCGAGGGCCACCGCCCGGTGGGCATCGTCGCGGAAAAGGACTGCCTGGAAGTCGACCGCTTCACCCCGATCCACCAGGTCATGACCTCCGAAATCGTCACGGTGGACAAGGACACGCATTTGGACTCGGTGTTTGAGACGCTCAGCACCCGGCACCTGGGCATGGTCCCGGTGCTCGACGGCGAGCACCTTGCCGGGGTGTTGACCCGCAAGGGAGTGCTCCGTTCGGGGCTCTACACCCCGGCGCTTGATCCCGCGGGCAAGCTGATGGTCGGGGCCGCCCTGGGCATCAACGGCGACGTGGGCACCAAGACCCGAGAACTGCTCGAGGCCGGAGTGGACGTCCTCGTCCTGGACACCGCCCATGGCCACCAGGAGCGGATGATCGAGGCGCTGCCCCTGGCGGTCGCGGCCCGCGACGACTTTGCCCAACGCACCGGGCGCCGGATCCAGATCGCGGCGGGAAACGTGGTCTCCGCCGCCGGCACCCGCGACCTGGCCGCCGCCGGGGCCGACATCCTGAAGGTCGGGGTGGGGCCCGGGGCCATGTGCACCACCCGGATGATGACCGGGGTTGGGCGCCCGCAGTTCTCCGCGGTCCTGGAATGCGCGACCGCGGCGCGCGAGGCCGGCGTCGAGGTGTGGGCCGACGGCGGGGTCAAGTACCCGCGCGACGTCGCCCTGGCGCTGGCCGCCGGCGCCGCCAGCGTGATGGTCGGATCCTGGTTTGCCGGAACCTACGAATCGGCCGCGGACCTGGCATCCGACGGCGAGGGCCGCCTGTACAAGGAAAGCTTCGGCATGGCCTCGGCCCGCGCGGTGCAGCAGCGCACCAAGCACCAGTCCGCCTTCGAGCGGGCCCGCGCCGCGCTCTTCGAGGAAGGGATCTCGCAATCCCGCATGTACCTGGATCCGCACCGGCCGGGCGTGGAGGACCTGATCGATTCGATCGTCTCCGGGGTTCGCTCGGCCTTCAGCTACGCCGGCGCCGCGTCGATCGCCGAGTTCCGCGAACGCGCCATCGTCGGGGTGCAGTCGGCCGCCGGCTACGAGGAGGGCCGTCCGCGCGAGGTGTCCTGGTAAAGCCGGGCTACAGCCAGGGCACCGCGCCCTGGCTGTGCTCGAAGACCAGCGAGGTCTGCGTGGTGGCCACCGCGGGGTTGGCCGAGAGGTTGTCGAGCACGAACTGGCGCACGTCCTTGGAGTCGCGCACCGCGACGTGGATCAGGAAGTCGTCGGCCCCGCCCAGGAAGAAGAGCTGGGTGACCCCGGGCTTGGCGCGCATTTCCTCGGCAAAGCTCGACATGAGGTGGCGGGCGCCGGGGCGGATCTTCACGAAGATCAGCGCCTCGAGCGCATGGCCCAGGACCTCGGGGTCGATTTCCAGGGTGAAGCGGCGGATGACCCCGGCCGAGCGCAGGGCGTTGAGCCGGGCCAGGCAGGTCGAGGGGGCGATGCCCAGTTCCTCGGCCAGCGAGTTGTTGGTGCGCCGGGCATTCTCCGTGAGCATGCGCAGCAACCCGCGGTCGATGTCATCCAGCTCCACGGGGCCGGCCTGGCGGGGAGCCCTTGTCGTGATGGCCACGTCGATACCCAGCTTTCGCAATAATTCATTGGTTTCCTGAATCCTACCGATGAAAACATGCCACGGTCCCCCACGCGCCGCAGAAAGGGCCTATCCGAGGCCGGTGTTCAGGAGTCGCGGCGGCGGTGGCGGATCCACGCCAGGGTCCCGATGACGAGGACCAGCGCCGCGGCAACGATCCATTGCCAGCCCAGGGCCAGCCAGGCATGGATCACTGCCAAGCCCACGGTGGAATAGATGGTTGCCCAGATCAGGCACCCCGCCACGACCGCCGGCAGGTAGCGCAGCACCGGCATCCGGGCGACACCCGCGCTGGCATTGACGGCGGTCTGGATCCCCACGGTCATGAAGGAGAGCGGGATGGCGAACACGCCCCACCGCTGGATGAAGCGTTCCGCGCGCCGGTAGATCGGGCCGGACAGCACGTGCTGGAAACGGGTGTGCTCCACCCCGGCGGCAATGCCGCGGCCAATCCAGTAGGTGACGTTGGCGCGCGCCATGGCCAGCAGGAAGAGGAACGCAAAGGCCCAGCCAAAGGGTGCCTCGCGTAACCAGTCCATGGATCCCAGCCTAGCGGCGCGCGCACCCGCCGGACGGTTATGGTGATCGACCGAACAGGGCCCGGGGGTGCCGGGCCCCGTCCGGACAAGCGGTTACGGGACGGAGCGGATGTTGCGCACGAGCATCGCACCGAAGATGCCGATGATCGCGGCAACGATGAACAGGGCCGTGTAACCGCCCAGCACCTTCACCGCGAATAAGGCCAGTGCCGGGGCGATGACCTGGGGCAGGGAGTTGGCCACGTTGATCACGCCCATGTCCTTGCCGCGGGACTTGGCCGAGGGCAGCACCTGGGTCAGCAGCGCAAAGTCCACGGCCAGGTACGCGCCGAAGCCAAGGCCCAGGACGGCCGCACCGATGATGGCACCGGTGAAGTTTTGCGACACCGCAATGATCAGCGCGGAGCAGGCCACCACGATCGAGGAGACGATCACGAAGATCTTCCGCTTCCCGGACCGGTCGCTGATCGGACCCAGGACCACGGCGCTGATGATGACCATGACCGCGTAGATGCCGGTCAGGACCAGCACCCCGCCGGCGGGGTCGGGGTGCTTGACGACGTCGGTGAGGAAGAAGAGCAGGTACACGATCGTCATCTGGTTGCCGGTGTTCATCATGAACCGGGTCAGCCAGGCCCACCCGAAGTCGCGATGCGTCAGCGGGTTGATCCAAAAGCCCTTGGCGAAGTCCACCAGGTTGAAGTCGGGGCGGAACTCCCGCGGCAGCGCGGGGTCGTTGGAACGCAGCAGGTAGGGAACGACGGAAACGAGCAGGGCGGCGGCGCAGATGACGTAGCCCACGGCGATGTTTCCGGTGATCGCGAAGCCCACCACGGCTCCCAGCAGGATGCCGACGGTTTGCCCCATGGCCGCGAGCCCGCCGATTCCGCCGCGCCGGCGCTCCGGCACGCGGTCGGGGATCGTGGCAGTGACGGCCGAATAGGCGGCGTTGGCGCCGGCCTGCAGGCCGCACCAGCCCAGCAGCATCAGCCCGACGGTGGTGGCCCCGGAGAGCATCAGCAGCGAGGCGGCACCCAGGATGGCCCCGGCGAGGATCCAGGGCGAACGGCGGCCCATCCTCGAGACGGTGCGGTCGGACAGCGCGCCGAAAAGCGGGTTGGCCACCAGCGCCACCGACGCGCCGCAGGCGGTGACCAGCGACAGGATGGCTTCCTTGGACCCGGCGTCGATGGCCGTGGCCTGCAGCCCCAGCAACACGTTGATGGGGGCAAAGAAGACAACGTTGATGCCGATGTTGATGGCGACGACCGAGGCGATCCAGCCGCGTTTGACGTCCTTGGTCGGCATGCGCAGGGCCTCGGGAAGCCCCGCCTCGCCGCCTCCGGCAAGTGCCGTGGGATCATCGGTGTTGGCAGGCATCTAGAGCACGCCCGAAAGCATGCCGGCACCGGTGCCGACAACCAAAGAGGCAATGAGCAGCCAGGTGATCACTTTTACACGTTTGCGAATCGATTCCATGATGCGTTTATCGTAGGCGAAATCCGCCGCCGGTGTCCCCTTCGAGAAGGCGCCATGCCGTGGTGTGTAGCGGCTTTCACTCGCCGGGCGGATTAGGCTGGGGACATGAGCAAAACCGGTTCCGAGGAAGCGCTGTGGGCACCGCGCCACAGCGGCTGGAAGCTGGCTCACCACCTCCTGCCTTCCTTCGTGTTGTTTGCGTTTCTGTCCGGGACCGGGATCTACGCCGCGCTGCATGCGAGCCCCGTGCTCGCCACCGCACTTCTCGCCAGCGCCGTGGCGGTGTTGCTGGGCGTGGCCGCGGCCTTCCGCCGGCCCCCGCAGGATCGCGCCGCGGGAACCGAAGCGGTCCTGACCACCACGGGGCAGCGCGCCGCCACGTGGTTCCCGATGTTCCGGACCTCGGCGCAGTGGGCAGCGGTGGTGATGGGCCTGGCGGTTGTGATCCTGGTGGCCACGGTGGCGCTGAGCGCCAGGCTGCTGGTCCTGCACAACTACGACCCGATGGTTCTCATCGTGCTGTTGGCGATCTTCCTGCTGGGCGTGGGCGTCTACGTGCTGAACCGCGGGATCCGGCTGGCGCGCATTGCCGCGGCCGCCCAGGAACCCGGTGTCTACCTCACCCGCAGCCGCATCGTGCTCCACGGATCGCGCGGTGTCCGGGAGATCTACTGGAACGACGTCGCCGGCATCGAGGCGACCGATCCGGCACGGCACAGGCCCCTGGGCAAGCGCGGCCCCGCCTGGATCGTGGTGCACCCCCGGGCGACGAGGCCCTCGACGCATGGGAGGGCGAAGGCGGGCCGGGTGGTGATCCTGGTCCACGAGCTCACGGCCAACCCCGACCAGCTGCTGCGCGCCCTGGAACACTATTGGTCCCATGCCGCCGACCGGGCCGAGCTGGGAACCGACGAGGCGTTGGCGCGCGTGGCAACGTTCGCGCGCCTGCCCTAGCTAGGCCCCGGACGCAGCCGTCCCCGGGTACAGCAGCACGCGCCCGTCCCTGACCTCTGTCTTGTGGGTGCGGGCGTCGTTGAGGGCCGGCAGGCAGAGCACCCTGCCGTCGCGCAGGGCGAAGCGCGAGGAATGCAGAGGGCACTCGATCTCTTCTCCCTCGATCCACCCCTCGGAGAGGGATGCGACCTCGTGCGGGCACTCGTCGTCCAGGGCGTAGTAGTCCCCCGACTCGGTGCGGAAGAGGGCGATGTCATCGGGGTACCCGCTCAGCTCCCCCGGGACGAGCAGGGCGGTGCCGGGCTCCAGCATGTCGTCCTCGCCCAGGTCGACCGCGGGCGGTCCCTGGCCGGGGCCGGGGGTTCCACTCTCCATCGTCATCCTGCCTTCCCGAACGCCGGCGGCGCGCCGGGTGCCCGGTGCGCCGCTTCCAGTCTGTCCCCGGCGCAGGTCCGTCGGCAAGGCCACGGGCAAGGGCGCGGAACCTAGCGGGCGAGCTTCTTCAGCGGCATGTCCGGGTCGGCGAGCGCGGATGCCTTCACGACGATGCCCCTGTCGATGATGCGCCGCGCGGCCTTGATGGTCAGTCCCCCGTCGATCGCCGCGGCCCCCAGCATCCGCCCGTCGCCCGCGATGCGGAAGGCGGCGACCGGTTCGCCGGCGCTGATCCGCAGGATCGTGGTGCCTTCGCCGTTCATGGCCCCCACGCCCTCGACGTGGGTGCCGTGCCGGTCCGACCAGAACCAGGAGGCACCGTGCACCGGAAGTTCCTGCTCCAGGATCGCCGCGGCGGCGGTGGCCCCGGTGTTCATGGCGTATTCCCAGTGCTCGCCGCGGCGCAGCAGCGTGCCGTTGGGCCTTCGGGTGCGGGCCATGTCCCCCACCGCATAGACGCCGGGATGCGAGGTGCGCTGGTTCGCATCGACCAGCACCCCGTTGTCTGTTTCCAGGCCCGCGGCTTGGGCCAGCTCGGTGTTGGGGATGATGCCGATGCCCACCAGCACCTCGTCGCTCTCAACGACCTGGCCGTCGGCCAGCTCGAGCCGGTGTCCGGCCTGCGTGCGCGCGATGCCCACGGGGCTTCCGTGGATGACGGTGATCCCGGCGTCGGCGTGCATGGCGTGCAGGCGCCGCGCCAGCTCCGGGCCCACGGCCGGGACCAGGGGCGGGTCGACGGGGTCCACGAGCGTGACCTCGGCGCCCAGCTGGCGGGCCGAGGAGGCGACCTCGGCGCCGATGAGCCCGGCCCCGACGATGGCCAGCCGCATCCCGGGGACGATCTTGGATCGCAGCCTGTCGGCGTCCTCCCGGTTGCGCAGCACCAGCACCGAGTCCAGGTCCCCGCCCGGGATCGGGAGCGGGCGGGCGGAGCCGCCGGTGGCCAGGACCAGGCGGTCGGCGCGCAGCTTCCGTCCGTCGGAGAGTTCCACGCCCAGCGGCTCGAGGTCCAGGGCGTCCACCGTGGCGGCGACCAGGCCCACCTGGTGTTCGGCGAACCAGGAGGCGGGGGCCAGCTCGATGCCCGCGGCGTCCTTGTCCCCCAGCAGGTAGCCCTTGCTCAGCGGCGGGCGGTCATAGGGGGTTCCCGCCGGGTCGATGATGTCCAGCCTGCCTGCGTACCCGCGGGAGCGCAGGTTCTGCGCCACGGTGAATCCGGCCAGGCCGCCGCCAACGATCAGGATGGATTCAATGTTCATGGATGTTGCCGATCTGTCGATGTTGTCGCCCGATGTCTTCCCCCCTATCATCCCGCGAACTGCACTCCCCGGGGAACTCGGTGGCGGGCCGGGCCGCGAAGGCGGGCGGTCAGGATCCGGCCGCCGTCTTCTCGGCCAGCCGCTTCAGTTCCCTCAGTTGCCTGCGCATCATCACCAGGTCCCCCCAAGCCAGCGCGTATTGCCGAAGGCCCTTGAACGCTCCCGCGGCGGGAGGAACCACTAGCTGCGCCGAAAGCCGAGACCCGTCGCCGAGCCGATCGACGCTGTAGTGGACGCTCAGCCGTCCAAAGAGGCGCGTCGGGGATCCGTCGTTCATGCCCAGGGTCATCGAGGCTCCCGGCACCACCGCGGTGACGGTGAAGATCCTCATGACGCTGTCGCCGACATGGACGTCGACCAGTGACCGGTCAAGGGTCTGCGGGCTGCGCCGCCCGTAGTTGTCGAGCAGGTCGTAACTGTGGGGCGCCACCCGCAGTTGCGCGACCCACGCGAACACGGTCTCGGCCGGCGCATCGACGTCGATGGCGCGGAACCAGCGTTGGCCCGGGGCCAGCGCGGTGAACGGCTGTGCCGCCATGTCGTGGACCGCGCGCCGCGGTTCCGGGTACCACCACCAGGGCGCCCGCTGCGGAGGCGAGTCCGACCCGACGTTGCTCATGCCCGCATCCCCGCTTCCGTGCTCTCGGGGCTGCCGTGCCGCAGCCCGCCGCGGATGTACGGGGCGCTGGTGCGCGGCGGGCAAGACGGGAAGAATCGATGCGGGACCGGGCGCTGCCCCGGGTCCACGACCGGGATGCCGGATGACGGGATGATCATGCTGCGCTTCCTTCCACCTCGGGACGGTGCTGTCGCAGCCAAATCTACGCCACGTCCCGTGCATGCGGGTGGCCCCGGTGTCCGGGATCTGGGGGCGTAATTTTATGCACTAGTGCAATCTATTGGCCCACGTCGGCAGGTTTTCACGGGCGCCACGGGTTCGTGGCCATAGAAGTCGTGCCGCACCTCGGCACGACCCATCCCCCGGCGCCCCGCCCCGCGTCTAGGGTGGAGCTAAACCACCTTCCGGCTCACCGAAATACGTAGGAGTTCCACGATGACCGTCACCCAGATCCCCGAATACACCACCGACGCCTTCTTTGGCCTCGAAGACAAGTGGCTGCAAACGGCCGAAGGCGAAGTCACCCACTACCACGAGCTCGGCGAGGGCACCCCGATCCTCTTCCTGCACGGCTCGGGCACCGGCGTCACCGCCGCCGCCAACTGGTGGCTGAACCTGCCCGAACTGGCAGAGTCCGGCCGGTGCATCGCCATCGACTCCGTCGGCTACGGCCAGACCGTCGTGCCCGATGGCATCGAATACGGCATCAAGGAATGGGTCCGCCACGCGGTGCGCGTGCTGGATGCCCTGGGCATCGAGAAGACCTGGATCGTCGGCAACTCCATCGGCGGCTGGGTCGCCATGCAGTTCGCCATCGACTTCCCCGAGCGCCTGCTGGGCATCATCTCCATGGGCACCGGCGGCGCCAAGAAGACCGCCGCGCTCTCCGGCCACGCCAAGCCCGAGCTTTCCGAGGCCGGCATCCGCCGCACCCTGGAGCAGTTCGTCGTGGACAAGTCCCTGGTCACCGACGAGCTCGTCTCGCTGCGCTACGCCTCGGCCCTGAACGACACCGCGTCGGACCGCCTGGTCGAGGTCGTCACCGCCCGCGACCGCGACCGCGACGCCCTGCCGCTGGACTTCGAGGTCCTGGGCAAGCTGGAGATCCCGGTGCTGCTGATCCACGGCATGCAGGACGTCGTCATCCCGGTGACCCGCACCCACGAGCTGCAGGCCGTCATCCCCACCGCCGACGCCCACATCTTCAACCAGTGCGGCCACTGGTCGCAGGTCGAGCGCGCCCACGAGTTCAACCAGGTCATCAAGCAGTACCTCGCGCTGCACATGTCCAAGTAGCCCCGGCACACGACCACCGTGCAAGCCCCGCCCGTCCCGAGAAGGACCGGCGGGGCTTTGCGCGCTTCCCGGCCATGAGGAGCCGCCTCGGCGCATGTGGAACGGGGTAGTCGGCCCGCGCCATCGCGGTGTTTGACCCTCCGGGAATTCCCCGAGACACTTGTAACACGCCCAAATCTCGCGGCAATTCATCCGGGCGGCAATGTTGGAGGATCCCGAACATGTCACTGAGCACAGCACCGCAACGCGACGAACGCACCGCCGTCGACAAGGCCATGGCCCTCCTCAACGCCTTCGGGTCGGATTCGGTGGGCGGAGTAGGCGTGAGCGAGCTGGCGCGGCGGGCCGATCTTTCCAAGTCAACTGCGTTCCGCCTCCTGGGGATGTTGCAGCGCAACGGCGCGGTCGAGCGTGCGGGCAACGCCTACCGCCTGGGCAAGATGATCCTGGGCCTCGGCGACTCCCAGGAATCGGCAGCGCACGGGCGGATGCGCGATGCACTCACCCCCTACCTGGCCGACCTCTACGAATTGACGAAACAAACCGTGCACCTGGCCGTCCTGCAGGGCACCGACGTCATCTACCTCAACAAGCTCTACGGCCACCTCCAAGTGCGCAGCCCTTCCCGGATCGGCGGGAAGGCACCGGCCTACTGCACCGCGGTCGGCAAGGTCCTGCTGGCATTCGATCCCACGAGCGCCGACGAGGTGCTGCGCAGCGAATTGCCGGCCTGGACCCCGCACACCATCACCGACCCCGAAGTACTGCGCCGGGAACTTGCCACCATCCACCAGACCCACGTGGGCTTCGACCGGGAAGAAATCCTGATGGGCCTGAACTGCATTGCGGCCCCCGTGATGGGCCCGGCAGGCAAGCCGGTGGCGGCCCTGTCGATCTCCGGCCCCACCGGCAAGTTCATTCCCGACTCGCAATCCGAGGTCCTGCGCAAGGTCTGCTACGCCGCCTCGCGTGCGGCCGCGGCCGTCAGCGCCCGCCAGCGCCAGCAACTGCGCCAGGCGCAATCGGCCTAGGCGGGGCCTGCCCCCTTCCCGCTGCACCGGCACCCGGGGAGGAATCCGCGCGCTCCCGCCCTGCCCCTTCCGTGGGCCCGGGACCGGGCCGGAGCAGGCAATCCGCATAACGTTCCACCTGACGGAACACCGTTTTGGTGTGTCCGATCACATCGGCCATGGTTGTGTCATCCCCCACAGTGATTATTCTTTTTCGGAGACACGTTGACCAAGACCATTCACCCCGTTCATGCACCGGCCGGTGCCGGCACCTCCCGCAAGGATTCCCGCCGCGCCCTGGTCTCCAGCTTCCTGGGCTCCACGGTCGAGTACTACGATTTCCTGCTCTACGGTTCGGCCGCCGGACTGGTCTTCCCGTACCTGTTCTTCCCCGAAACCATGGATCCGGCGGTGGGCACCGCCCTGTCGTTCGTGATCCTGCTGGCCGGCTATGTCGCCAGGCCCGTGGGCGGCGTGCTCTTCGGCCACTTTGGTGATCGTTTCGGCCGCAAGAACATCCTGTTCATCACGCTGATGATGATGGGGCTTGTGTCTGTGGCCATCGGCCTGATGCCCACCTTCCACACCATCGGGATGGCCGCGCCAATTCTCTTGGTCCTGCTGCGCGTCATCCAGGGCCTGGCAGTGGGCGGGGAATGGGCCGGGGCCACGCTGATGGCCGCCGAACACGTCGGGGAGAAGAACCGCGGGATCGCGGCCTCGGTTGCCGTCTCCGGTGGACCGGCCGGCGCGGTGCTGGCCACGCTGATTCTCGGACTCTTTGCAGGGTTGCCGCGCGAAGAGTTCCTGGCCTGGGGCTGGCGGCTGCCCTTCCTGTTCTCCGCGGTGCTGGTTATCATCGGCCTGTACATGCGCTACCGGGTAACCGAGTCCCCCGACTTCCTCAAGGCCCAGGCCGAGAACACCGGTCCCACCGGCGCCCCGATTCTGCGCGTGCTGCGCGAATATCCGCGGGAAACCGTGCTGGGCATCTTGGGCATCGCCGGGCCGCTGTTCATGCAGGCACTGATGGGCGTGTTCATGGTTCCGCATGTGGTCGCCACCGGCGCCATGACCCAGCAGCAGGCCCTGATGATGCTGACGGCCTCGAACTTCCTGCATATCTTCGCCATCCCGTTCTTCGCCTGGCTTTCGGACCGCTTCGGCCGCCGCCCGGTGATGCTGGCCGGGGCCGCGATCTCGGTGGCGCTGGTCTTCCCGATGTTTGCCCTGTTCAACTCGGGTAGCTTCTGGCTGATCGCCTTGGGCTTCATGGTCGGCAACCCGATCATCCAGGCCTCGATGTACGGCCCGGTCGGCGCGTTCCTGGCCGAGAAGTTCGACACCAATGCCCGCTACACCGGCGTCTCGCTGACCTACCAGGTCGGCTCGGTCCTCGGCGCGGGCACGGCTCCCCTGATGGCCCAGTGGCTGATCTCCCTGGACAACGGCGGCGGCACCGACAACATCGCGTGGTACTTCATTTTCCTGATCCTCATTGCCGCGGTTTGCGTGTACCTGTCGAAGGAAACCCGGAAGCGCGCGTAGTCCCGCCGCAATCGGTCTCCCGCGGCACCCGGTCCTCCCACCGGGTGCCGCGGTCGTTTAAGGCGGCAATCTGCGGCGTCCCCTCATTCCCCGTGTATACCGCCTCCGGTGGCAGGCACACCATGGCCCTGCCGGCCGCCCCGGCTCAGTTCCGCGGTCTTAAGTGACCCAAGAAAATGGCAGGTTTTCCGCCACCTCCCTCTTTGAAACGGCGAACAAGCAGCCCCGGAATTCCCGCTCAGCCCAACGGCGGATCCAGCAGCGCGCCAAACATCGCGCTGGCCCGTGCCACCGCCGACTGCCAGTCACGGGCAAATTCCTCCGGGTCCTCGGTGAACGCATAACGCGTGATGGTCCCGGCCAGCAGCACCAGCGCATGTTGTGCGCCGGGATCCGGCGGCAACTCGTGGGCAAGCAGTGCCGCCTGGTGCGGCTTGAGCCGCTCTATCAGGGCGGTGGCCACCAGCTGCTCGGCCGCCTGCACGTGAATGTGCGTGCGGCGGCGCAGTTCAGGGAAAGTGCGGACCATGTCGCGGCGCCGGCGAAACCCCTCGCCGGCATTCGTGCTGGTGTTCAGCACTGCGGCCAACAATGTGGCGGTTCGCGGCAGCACCGGAAGTGCGGAGGAAACAAATTCAGCCCAGTCCTCCTCCGGCAGCCAGGGATCGCGCGTACCCAGCACCGCGTCTTCCTTGGTGGGGAAATAGTTGAAGAAGCTGCGGCGCGAGACCCCCGCGGCCTCGGCCACGGCATCGATCGTGGTGGCCGACAACCCCTTTTCCATGACCAAGGTCACCGCGGCCCCATGGATCTGGGTCCACTGGCGGCTTCGCCGGGCTTCGCGCGCGCCCACATTTCTGTCATCCATTCCCCAATTATGCACTGGTGCAAGGTCTTGGCCCAGGGCGACAACCCATCCAATTGCCTAGTTTCGGGGGAAATCGATAATCCAAGAGATTATTCGTGCCGCGCAATGGAACACAAGCGTGCCTTCGAGTCCTGGATCGGATGGAATGAAGGCAAGCAAAATCTTCAAGTCGCCAATCGAATGGAGCGCCAGGAATGCAACAAGCACTGATCGCCATGTCGCACTCTCCCCTGCTGGAGCACACCAACCCGCCGGAGGACGTCAAGGCAGCCGTCGACGCAGCCTTCGACCAGGTTCGCTCCTTTGCCAAGGAATTCAACCCGGACCTGGTCGTCAACTTCGGCCCCGACCACTACAACGGGTTCTTCTACGACCTGATGCCCCCGTTCTGCGTGGGCTACGAGGCCCATGGCACCGGCGACTACGACTCCTGGTCCGGACCGATCAACGTCCCGACCAGTGAGGCCGAGAAGCTGGCCCAGTACATCATCGACCAGGACATCGACACCGCGATCTCCCGCAAGATGGAGGTCGACCACGGGGCCGTGCAGCCCATGGAAATCATCTTCGGCGGACTGGACACCGTCCCGGTGATCCCGATCTTCGTCAACTCCGTGGCCCGCCCCTTCACCAAGGTCTCGCGCGTGCGGAAGTTCGGCCAGGCCGTGGGCGAGTACTTCAAGGACTCCGACAAGAAGGTCCTCTTCATCGGTTCCGGCGGCCTGTCCCACGACCCGCCGGTCCCGCAGATCGCCACCGCGACCGAGGCACAGCGCGCCTTACTGACCAACGGCCGCAACCCCACCCCGGAAGCCCGTGCGGCCCGCCAGGCCAACACCATCAACACGGCCATCAAGTTCGCCGCCGGCGAGGCGGACATCATGGACCTGAACCCCGAATGGGACCGCGCATTCCTCGAGGTTTGCAAGTCCGGGAACGTCGAGGGCTTCGACGCCTACACGGCGGACGAGATGGATGCGGTGGCGGGCCACTCCTCGCACGAGGTCCGCACCTGGGTCGCCGCCTACTCGGCCCTGCGCGCCTGCGGCGAATACGAAGTCAACTACGAGTTCTACAAGCCGATCAAGGAATACATTGCCGGCTTCGGCGTCACCACCGCGGTACTGAAGAAATGAGCGAAACAACCATGAGCACCGAACGCATCGATTTGCTTGATTCCCTGGCCAGCGATTTGCTCGCGGCCACCGAATCGCTCGTGCCGATCGCCCCGCTGCGCGACCGTGTGGAAGGCATGGACGTCAACGACGCCTACCGCATCCAGGACACGCAATTGCGCGCCCACGTCGAGGCCGGCCGCGTGCTGGCCGGGCGCAAGGTCGGACTGACCTCGCTGGCCATGCAGAAGCAGCTCGGCGTGGATTCCCCGGACTTCGGCTTCTTCTTCACCGACATGGTGCACCACGAGGACGCGCAGATCGCCGCCTCCTCCTTCATCTTCCCCAAGGTCGAACCCGAATTCGGTTTTGTCCTCAAGGAAACCCTGACCGGCCCGGGTGTGACCCGCGAGCAGGCAGCGGCAGCCATCGGCGAGGTATACGCCGCGATCGAGATCATTGACTCGCGCATCGCCAACTGGGACATCCGCCTGGTAGACACTGTGGCGGACAACGCCTCCTGCGGCGCCATCGCCGTGGGAACCACACCGCTGGACTTGAATGTTCAGGATCTCGGCTCGGTTGAATGCTCGCTCCTCATTGATGGCGAAAAGCAATCCACTGGCATTGGCACCGACGTCATGGGCGATCCAGTGGCTCCCCTCGCGTGGCTGGCCAACGTACTGGGCGAACAGGGCGTGTCCCTCGAGGCCGGCCAGCTCATCCTCCCCGGCTCCTTCACCGGCGCCCTTCCGGTCATCGCCGGACAGTCGGCCACCGCGGACTTCGGTCCCCTGGGCTCACTGACCATCAACTTCGCATAACCCCCCTCCCCTCCCTTTTCTTCGTTACCTGTCACTAAGGAAGTACTTTCCCATGGCCAAGAAAACAGCCGCCATTGTCGGTTCCGGCAACATCGGCACCGACCTGATGTTCAAGATCATGCGACGTTCCAGCAACGTCGAAGTCAAGTACATGATCGGCGTCGACCCCGCCTCCGACGGCCTGGCCCGCGCGGCCCGCCTCGGTCTGACCACCTCCGCCGAGGGCGTGGACTGGCTGCTGGCCCAGGACGAGCTTCCGGACTTCGTCTTCGAATGCACCAGCGCCAAGGCCCACGAGGCCAACGCCCCCAAGTACAAGGCCGCCGGCATCCACGCCATCGACCTGACCCCCGCCGCCGTGGGTCCGTACCTGGCACCGGTGGTGAACCTGGATTCGCTGACCGACACCATGAACGTCAACATGATCACCTGCGCCGGCCAGGCCACCACCCCGATCGTCGCCGCCGTCTCCTCCATCGTCCCGGTCGAGTACGCCGAGATCGTCGCCTCCATCGCCTCGAAGTCCGCCGGCCCGGGAACCCGCGCCAACGTGGACGAGTTCACCGAGACCACCGCCAAGGCCCTCGAGGTCGTCGGCGGCGCCAAGCGCGGCAAGGCCATCATCATCATCAACCCGGTCGAGCCCCCGATGATGATGCGCAACACCATCTACTGCATGATCCCCGCCGAGGCCGCCGCCCCGGGCGCCACCCAGGATGCCATCCGCGCCGCCATCGACGAGGCGGCCGCCGCCATCCGCGACTACGTCCCGGGCTACGCGCTGCGCCTGGAACCGCAGTTCGAGGAAGCCCGCGAGGACTGGGGCGGCTTCGGCCGCGTCGGAATCTGGGTGCAGGTCGCCGGCGCCGCCGACTACCTGCCGGAATACGCCGGGAACCTGGACATCATCACCGCAGCAGCCACCCGCACCGCGGACCTGCTCTCCGACAAGATCGACGCCGCGCGGGCCACCGCGCCGGCAAACTAGCAAGGACGGGGAAGCACACCATGACTGCACCCATGAACACCACTTTCGACATCCGCCTCACCGACACCACGCTGCGCGACGGCTCGCACGCGATGAGCCACCAGTTCACCGAGGAACACGTCCGCTCCGTGGTCCGCGCGCTGGACGATTCCCGCGTCGAGGTCATCGAGGTCACCCACGGCGACGGCCTGGGTGGCTCCTCCTTCAACTACGGCTTCTCCAAGGTCCCGGAGCTGGATCTGATCAAGGCGGCCGTCGACGAGGCCAAGGCCGCGAAGATCGCCGTGCTGATGCTCCCGGGCTTGGGCACCATCCATGACCTGAACCAGGCGTATGACGCCGGGGCATCGGTGGCCCGCATCGCCACCCACTGCACCGAGGCGGATGTCTCCATCCAGCACTTCCAGCACGCCCGCAAGCTGGGCATGGAAACCGTTGGCTTCCTGATGCTCAGCCACCGTGTCTCCCCGGCTGAGCTGGCCAAGCAGGCCCGCATCATGGCCGACGCCGGCTGCCAGTGCGTCTACGTGGTCGACTCGGCCGGCGCCCTGATCCTCGACGACGTCTCGGACCGCGTCTCGGCACTGGTCGCCGAGCTCGGCGACGACGCACAGGTCGGCTTCCACGGCCACCAGAACATGAGCTTCGGCGTCGCCAACTCGGTGTTCGCCGTGCGTGCAGGTGCCAAGCAGATCGACGGCACCCTGATGGCGCTGGGCGCCGGAGCGGGCAACTCCCCCACCGAGGTCCTCGCCGCGGCGTTCGATCGCCTGGACATCAAGACCGGCGTCGACATCCAGGGCGTCATGGCCGCGGCCGAGGACGTCGTCAAGCCGTTCATCACCCGCATGCCCATCATGGACCGCGCCTCCATCATGCAGGGCTACGCCGGGGTCTACTCCTCCTTCCTGATCCACGCGGAGCGAGCGGCCGAACGCTACGGCGTCCCGGCCTACCGCATCCTCGAGGAAATCGGCAAGGCCGGCTACGTCGGCGGCCAGGAAGACATGATCGTGGACGTCGCGGTGCAGCTGGCTGCCGCGCGCTAAACGCAACTGACACACGGGGGTCCGCCCCGCGGGATGCCACCATTGGAGGCTTCCCGCGGGGCGGACCTTTTTGCTGTCCGGGCACCAGGCGATGTCCCGGACCAACGCCCGGCAATGGCCCGTCGCGTCGGCGCGTGGGGACGGCCTTCGGGCAGCAGAAGTCCTCGAGTGCATTCTGTCCGTCGAGGTGGTGCGCTTGCTGGCCCGCCCGACAAACAGGGTGCGGCCCCCGATATTCCTCCAGCACGGCGCGCCGCGTCGGGGCGGACGGAGGCGGCTTCCGGGGATGGTTCCGACAATCGCCGATGGGGATTGCACCCTTGCGGCTTCGAAATTACTCCTGCTGAAGCCACCAATGTTGCGTATGGGAATCTTCCCGGCGTACCAGGGACATTCTCCGCAAGTGCCACCGGTGGCACCTGCAGGGCAGGGGGCGCTGCGTCGGCGGGCCGGCTCCGGATCTCATGGCGGCGCGACCAAGGCCCGGATGGCCGCGTCACCATCGAACCGGACGGCCCACCTTGCGCGGCAAGCTCGGTGCCGTTCTGGGCCTGGAAGGACCCGTAGGAAGCCAGTGGCGCCCATCCCTGCAGCCTTGACCTCCAACGGTGCCGATCTTTGTTCCCCACGCCTTCGAATATCCAGGATGGCCACCAATATCTCTTCGGGGTCCCGGCGGTCCGTCCGGCTGCTCCCCCGCTCATGAAATCCTCCACGTCGAGGCGGGGAATCACCCTTAACGCGAAAAGCAGATGTCCACCGCAGACGCCTTATGGCGTGTGCAGCGGACACCTGCTCGAAGCGGTGCCTTAGGTGCTACGAGACACGGGCCGTTTTGGGCCCTGCCGCCGATATTGCGGGCTCCGGTCGGTCACCGTCCAAGTCCAGCTTGTGCGATTCCTTGGTGATGAAAATGGCCAGTGCGCTGATCACGCAGATCGAGGCGACCATGACGGAGACCCACACCGGGTTGCCGTTGCCCACGGTCAGCAGCGTCGCGGCCAACAGCGGGGCCAGCCCGGCACCCAGCGTCGAGGCCAGCTGGTAACCCAGGGAAGCGCCGGTGTAGCGGGAGGTCGTGCCGAACATCTCGGAGATGAAGGCCGCCAGCGGTCCGTACATCGAGGCCTGGATCAACGGGTTGCCGATCAGGAAGGCGGCAAGCACCCATCCCATGTCCCCGGTGGCCAGCATCTGGAAGAGCGGGTAGGCCATGAATGCGGCGGCCAGTGCCCCGCTGATCATGACGGGCCGGCGGCCCACCCGGTCCGAGAGCGCGGCGAAGAACGGGATGGTGAAGATGTGCAGGAACGAGCCGATGCCGTGGACCATGAGGACCGAGGTGCGGTCGGCGCCGCCGCCCACCGCCAGGGTGATGGCGAAGGTGGCCAGCAGGCCCTGGATGACGAAGGCCCCGGCCCCGCCGAAGGCGGCCAGCAGGACGTTCTTGGGGTAGTGGCGCAGCACCTCGAAGAGCGGCACCGAAGGCTTCTTGGCGCCGGTTGCCGACTTCCGCTCAGCGGCCGCGGCTGCCTGTGCAGCGGCAAAGACCGGGGATTCCTGGATGCGCAACCGGATGAACATTCCCAGCCCCACCAGGACGGCGCTGAGCAGGAACGGGATGCGCCAGCCCCACGCCAGGAAGCTTTCCTCCGGCATGGTCGAGCAGGCGGTCATGATGAGCGTGGCCAACAGTGCGCCCGAGGGGCCGCCCATGTTGGTGACGCTGGCGGAGAATCCGCGGCGGCGCTTGGTGGAGTGCTCCAGGCTCATCAGCGCGGCACCGCCCCATTCGCCGCCCACCGCGATCCCCTGGATCACGCGCAGGAAGACGAGGATGATCGGTGCTGCAACACCGATCTGGTTGTAGGTCGGGATCAAGCCAATCAGCGTGGAAGCCACGCCCATCAGCGTCATGGTGATCACCAGCATGGACTTGCGGCCCACCCGGTCCCCGAAGTGGCCGAAGATGACGCCGCCCAGCGGCCGGGCGATGTAGCCCGCGGCCAGGGTTCCGAAGGATGCGATGGTGCCCACCATCGGGTCAAGGTTGGCAAAGAACACCTGGCCGAAGACCAGCGATGCTGCAATGCCATAGAGCAGGAAGTCGTAGAACTCGACGACGCTGCCGAGGTAACTGGAAAACAGGACGCGGCGCATTTGCCGCGGATCATGGGACGCGGGCTGGGAGACCGTTGAATGCTTGGTCATGATTGCTGCTTCTCTCAGGAGGAGGGGTTGAGAACGCCTAGCGGCTTAGTGGTTGTAGTGCGGGTGATTCCGTCGCCGGGGGAACTCCGGGGGACGGACGTTGGAACGGGATGATGTCCAGGTCGTGGGGAACGAACAACTCCCCGGCGAAGGTTTCCTTTGCCTGTAGCCAGACGTCGGGATCCGCGGTGCCCGGCACCAGGTGGTGCAGTGCCAGGCGGGCGGCCCCGGCACGTGTGGCCAGTTCGCCGGCCTGCCGGGCCGAGGTGTGGGACTTGCGATGGTGTTCCATTCCGGCTTCGGCTGCCTGCGGCGACTCGTGGGCGTAGCCTCGGCGCACCCAGTCGAAGTCGATGGCCTCGTGCATGAGCAGGTCCGTATACCGGGCCAGGCGGACCAGGTTTTTGGTCGGCGCGGTGTCACCGGAGATCGTCACCGAGCCTTCGGCCGTGTCGAAGCGGAACGCGAAGGCCGGTGCCACCGGAGGATGTTCCACCAGGATGGCAGTCACCCGCACGTTTTCGTCTTCATGGACGAGGAAGGGTTCCATGTCCGGGGTCGGGTTGGAGTTCGGGTGATAGCCGACGTCCGTGGGCAGCTCGATGTCCCGGACCGTGTACTTCTCGTGAGGTGCAGGTCGCAGGGTGTCGAATATCCGGTCGTTCAAATCGGTGGCGTACGCGTTGACCAGGTGCTTGAACATGCCCTCCACCCCGGGCGTTGGGTCGCTCCCGCCCACCGCTTCGGGGTTTCGGCCCGAAACGTGGGTGGAGACCGGTGGGAGCATGCCGCGGTCGCCCGGGCCGAAGATCTTGACCGGCTCCGCACCCTGCGCAGCCAGGGCCAACGTCCCGAATACTGTCATTGATGCAAGGTCGACGGTGTGGTCGGAGTGCATATGGGTGATGAAAATGCCCTTGAGGGAATTGAGCTCGATGCCGGCAAGCATTAGCTGGCGGCCCACTCCGTGGCCACAATCGACCAGGTAGGCGGAACCGTTGACCACGACGGCGGTGGCAATGCCCTGGCGCTCGCCGGCACCTTCACCGGTCCACCAGCGGGGGCCACCCGCCGTGCCAAGAGCCACCACGTAGGGGCCGGAATGCTTGCTCATGTCTTGTCGTCCTTTGGAAAGAATCATTCGTGATGCTGCTCACTTGCTTCCCCCAACTGTGCTCCAGACCATATCCTTTGTAAAACACATGTTTCGTGCAAACTACCTAAGGAAAACTTGTGATTGAAGTGACCCTCAAGCAATTGCGGTATCTGGTCGTAGTAGCCGAAACCGGATCGCTCGCGGCAGCGGCGGAACAGCTGTTCGTTTCACAGACCGCAGTATCGCTGGCACTGACCCAACTCGAAGCGGCGCTCGGCGCCCCGTTGGCGATCCGGCGCAAGTCCAAGGGCTCGGTTCTCACACCCGCCGGGCAGACCGTGGCGGCCCGGGCCCGCAGGATCTTGCGCGAGACTTCCGAGCTCGGAAGTGTTGTGGGCGAGCTCCAGGGTGAGCTGAGCGGCACCCTGCGCGTGGGCTGCTACCGCGCCTACTCATCGCGCATCATTCCGGAGATGATCCAGTATTTTGCACAGAATCATCCAAACGTGGATCTGGCCTTCGACGAGGGTTCCTCCACGGAACTGCAGGCAAAGATGGTGGACGGCGTCCTGGACGCCTGCTTCATTCTCCGCGGTCACGTCCTGTCACACAGTTCGTTCGAACCGATCGCCACCGTTGTTCCCAAGGTCCTGATCTCCGCTAATCATCCGTTGGCATCCAAACGGAAGGTGTCCTTCAAGGATCTCGCCGGGTTGCCCGCCGTGCTCTCCGACGTCAAGCCCGCCGGAACGCTGGTCGAGGCGATGATCCGCTCCATGGGTTTCGAGCCGGATGTGCGATGGCGTTCCTCGAGCACGGAAACCATCCGCTCCATGGTCGGTCGGGGCTTGGCCTACTCGGTCCTGCTGAGCATTTGGCCCGGACCGCTCAGCCAGGAAGGCCTTCCCCTGGTGCTCAAGGACATTGTCGAGCCCGTGCCGGAGAACGCCTTCGGCCTGGCCTACCCGGCGGGACTAGGCCCCACCCGAAAAATCGACGAACTGATGGCGTTCGGACGGGAGAAATTCAGCGTCTTCTAAGCCGCGGGAAGACTTCGCACGCTCCACCGCCCCATCGTGGCCCAACAAAACCGGACAGCGCGTTCCTCGGCGGATCGACCCGAGCTCCCTGACACCGCCATGGGCCGCGCGCCCCGTCACCGAAACGCTCCGAGCCGATGACTGTGCCATGATCAGTCACGTGAACGAGCCAACAACCGCCCCCGCTCCCGCCGCCTCCCGCACCGCCGGATCCCAGACCCTGGCCCGCGGGCTCGAGGTGCTGCGCCTGGTGGCGGCCACGCCAGCGGGAATGGTCGTCAACGAGGTCGCCGAACACGCCGGCATCCACCGCACCGGTGCCTACCGGCTGCTGAACACGCTGTGCGACGCCCAGCTGCTGCACCGCGGGGCCGATGCCCGCTATCGCGGCGCCGCCGGGTTGCTCTCCCTGTCGGCCTCGGCCTACCACTCGCTGCTCGCGGCCGCCGAACCCGTGCTGCGCCGCTATGCCGACGAGCTCGGAGCCACCCTGGCCTTGATCGTGCGCGAGGGCGACGAGGCCATCGCCCTGCGCGTCACCGCGCCGACCTCCGGCACCTACCACGTGTCATTCGCCGAGGCCTCGCGGCATCCGTTGGACCTCGGCGCCGCAGGACACGCGATACTGGCCAGCGAGGCGGCGCGCGCCGGGGAGGATCCCCGCGTCACCGCCGCCCGCGCCGCCGGATACGCACAGACCTTCGGCGAGGTGGAGCCCGGCATGCACGGCCTGGCCGTGCCGCTTGAGCGCAGCGTCAGCGGCGTCCCCGCCTGCCTGAACCTGATCACCGTGCGCGAGGAGCAAGCGACTTCAGCCATCGCGGTGCTGCAGCAGGCCGCCCGCGCGCTTGAGGCCTCGCTGGCGTAGGCCCCACCTCGCGCACTTGGCGCCGGGCGCCCATCGAGTGCAGAGCGTGCCAACAGATGGCACACCGACTTTGACGTGCATCACAAGGACTGGTGAACTAGACCTCAGCAGTTGTGCAGATACCGAATAAGTTGTGCACTATTTACACACGGAAAGTTTGATGTGGCCATGAACAGCATCCCCAGCAGCGAAGTCCTGATCATCGGAGCCGGTCCCGCCGGCCTCATGCTCGCCAACATCCTGGGGATGTACGGTCGCAGTGTCACGGTACTCGAAGCCCGCGACGAACTCATCGACTACCCGCGCGGCGTGGGCCTCGACGACGAATCCCTGCGCACCATCCAGACCGTTGGGCTGGTGGACACCGTGCTGCCGCACACCGCACCGCAGCACATCATGCGATTGGTCAACGGCTCCGGCAAGACCATCATGATCAACAACCCGCAGACCCAGGAATTCGGCTGGGACCGCAAGCACGCCTTCATCCAGCCCGAGGTCGACAAGGCCCTGTACGAGGGCCTGGCCCAGTACCCCAACATCAACGTGCACTTCGGCCACCTGGTCGAGGACGTTATCGAGGACGCCGATTCCGTCACGGCCATCGCCCGCGTCACCGGAGCCGACGGCACCGAAACCGAGCGCCGCTTTTCCGCGCAGTACCTGGTGGGCTGCGAGGGCGGCAAGTCCCCGACCCGCAAGCGCATGGGCGTGAGCTTCGAGGGCGACTCCCCCTCCACCCGCTGGCTGGTCGTCGATGTCGACAACGACCCGCTGGGCACCCCGAACGTGTTCCTGGGCGCGGACCCCAAGCGCCCTTACGTCTCCATCGGCCTGCCCCACGCGGTGCGCCGCTGGGAGTTCATGCTCCACGATGACGAGGACGAATCGGTGGTCACCTCCGAAGAGTGGGTGGCCGAGATGCTCAAGGACCACGTCCCGGACCCGCACAACCTTTCCTACATCCGCCGCCGCGTCTTCACCCACCACGGCCGCGTTGCCGGTTCCTTCCGCAAGGGTCGCCAGCTGATCGCCGGGGACGCCGCGCACCTGATGCCGGTCTGGATGGGCCAGGGCTGGAACTCGGGGATGCGAGACGCCACCAACCTGGGCTGGAAGCTCACCAGCGTGCTCACCGGCACCGCCGGCGAGGGCATCCTGGACACCTACACCTCCGAGCGCAAGGACCACGCCAAGGCGATGGTCGATCTGTCCATGACCCTGGGCTCGGTCATCAAGCTCACCAACCCGTTGGCGGTCGCCGCCCGCGACGCCGCCTCCTCGGTGCTCAACCTCTTCCCGTCCGCCAAGAGCTACTTCTCCGACATGCGCTTCAAGCCCATGCCCCGCTACACCGCCGGCGTGCTGGCTGATCCCACCACCCAGGCCTCCGGCAACGCCGCCGCGAAGCTGACCAGCAAGTTGATCCCGGTGCTCACCGCCAACAACAAGGTCTCCCCCGTCGGGGTGCAGTTCCCGCAGCCGCGCGTGAACTCGCAACTCGGCGAGAACCTGCTGCTCGATGACGTCATCGGCAACTGGTGGACCGTGCTGGTGTGGGGCAACGACCCCAAGGACGTGCTCCCCGCCCACTCCGTCAAGGCGCTCGAGGCGATCGGCGCCAAGCTCGTCGCGCTCGTGCCCGAAACCCAGCGTGAATGGGCCCAGCAGCACATGGACGCGGACGTCCTGGTGCTGGGAGATCACACCGGTGCGCTCAAGAAGTGGTTCAACGAGCGTCCGACGCCGATGATCTTCCTGCGCCCCGACCGCTTCGTCGCCGGCGCCTGCCTGCACCAGCACGGGCCGGCCACGCTGCAGGCCATCCTGGATTCCATGGGCAGTGCCGCCGAACCGCGCACGGCCCAGGCGCAGGCCTCGACCCCGCCCTTGGCCGTGTAGGTTCGCAGCGCCGAGAGACAACGCGGACAGGCGCCGTCCCCGCACCCGGATCTCCGGGCGCCGGGACGGCGCCTGTTTTTCTTGTGCCGCGCTTTCGCGCTCGTGCGTGCTTGCGCTAACCCGCTGCGCAGACGCCGGACGCTATTTGTGGCAGGGCCGGCTGCCGGGCCTCGAAAACCGGGGCCATATTCCTGCCCGCCGCGGACAGGATCCGCTTCGTCGTTTCCGTATCCTCCGCCGCGACGGCCGCCGCCGGAGGACCGGGCACCCAGGTCCATCCGTGGGATTCGGCCAGCGCCCTCAGATTCGTCCGGTTCCGCTCGTGAAGGGCGGTGGGGGCCGCAGGGAAGCTTCCGAGCAGCAGCACGCCATCGGCAAGGCCGCGGGCAACCGCGGCTTCAAGGGTCAGCGCCGTGTGGTTCAGCGTGCCCAGGTCCGGCCGGGTGACCACCACCAGCCGCGCGTCAAGCGTGCTGGCCATCTCGGCGATGGTTTCCCCGGCCAGGGTCAAGGACACCAGCAGCCCGCCGGCACCCTCGACGATGACGACCTCGTGTTCCAGCGCCAGCTCCCGGACGCGCCGGACATGGTCCGCCAGGGTGGGCAGCGCCCGGGCGGCGGCGATCCCGCCGGCGTGCAGGGCAGCGTCCAGCGGCGCCATGGGGTCCGCCAGCCGGATGCCCTCTTCCAGGGTCAGCCCCGGCGGGTTCCCGAGCCAGTCGCCGATCGAGTGCACGTCCCCGCCCTGCCCGTGTTCCACACCGGTTTGGGTCGGCTTGTAGACCGCGACCCGTGGGTGCGCTGCCAGGGCCCCGGCGGCCAGGGCACCGGTGACGACGGTCTTGCCCACGTCGGTGTCGGTCCCGGTGACCACGAGGATCATGCTGCCATCTCCGCGGCCGGTTGGGTGCTCCATACCGTTTGGGGTGCCTGGAACGACAGCAGGTGCATCCAGTCCGGTTCCGCCCCGGCCGGCTTGAGGCCCGGCAAGGCGCGGGCCGCGGACGCCAGCACCACTTCGGTTTCCATCCGCGCCAGCCCCGCGCCCAGGCAGCGGTGGATCCCGAACCCGAAGGCCAGCGAGTCGTCCCCTTCCTCCCCCAGCACCCCGCCGGAGAGCTTGAGCACCAGCTGTTCGCCGGCGGCAAATTGTTCCCCGTCCAGCTCCACGTCGGCCGCGACGCGTCTGCGCCAGGTCGGCACCGAGGAGGCCTGGGCCAGCACCTGGCCCACCAGCTCCGCCGTGGCTTGCTCCGATTGGGCGCACTGCTCCCAGCGGCCCTCGTGCAGGGCGGTGCGCAGCGCGGTGGCGATGAGCATGGCGGTGGTTTCCTGCCCGGCAATGGTCAGGAAGTATCCCAGCGAGCGGATCCGTGCCGGGTCGACCCCGGCGTGGTGCAGCGCCGCGTAAAGGTTTGCATCGTCGCGGGCCACGGCCTCGGCCACGGAGGTGTCGAGCCATGCATGGAATTGCGCGGCGCTGGCCGCCAGTTCCACCTGGCGCCGTGCGTCGGGCCAGCCCCAGAAGAGCTCCAGCGAGTCCTGGCTCCAGCGCTTCAGCTCCGCGGCGGGCGGTATCGGGACCCCGGTGAGCCGGGCCATGACTTCGGGCGGGATCACGTCGGCCAGGCGCTGTGCCAGGTCGACTTGGGCGCCTCCCCGGTAGTCCTCGGCAAGCCCCGCACAAATCCCCGCCACGCGCTCGGCAATGGGACCGGCCTGCGCCGCGACCTTCGCGGGGCTGAAGAACCGCGCCACCACCCGGCGCACCGCCAGGTGCTCCTTGCCGCCGGCGCTGGCCAGGACCGGCGGCAGGGAGAACCGCTGGGCGGCCAGGATGCGCAGGGCCGCCGGTTCCAGGTCTATCGCGGTGTCCAGGGCGTTGGCCGGGGTGAAGTCCTCTGGCCGCAGCAGGATCCGGCGCACCAACGCGGGATCCTCGATGGAGCGGTAGCGGCGGTTGATCTCTTCCGGGTAGGCATCGGGCAGCGGCCCGGCCAGCGGCGCAAGCTCGGCGAGCGTGGCGGACGGGGAGGCAAAGGGACAGCTCATGATTCTTCCTCCAGGATGATCCGGGCGATGGTGTGCAGGGCGGTGAGCAGTGCGTCGGGGTCGTGGTCGGCGTGCGCGGTGATGCGCAGCCGAGAGACCCCGTCGGGGACGCTCGGGGGCCGGAAGCAGGCCACGGCGAT
This sequence comes from Paeniglutamicibacter sp. MACA_103, assembly GCF_045798555.1. Classification (NCBI taxonomy): domain Bacteria; kingdom Bacillati; phylum Actinomycetota; class Actinomycetes; order Micrococcales; family Micrococcaceae; genus Paeniglutamicibacter; species Paeniglutamicibacter sp. MACA_103. The sequence goes on from NZ_JBIXLN010000033.1 coordinate 51,395, forward strand.
GCCGCGGGCGCGCAGCGAGGCGGCGGCCCGCACCGCGCTGGCGGCATCGCGCATCATCACCGAGTGCACGGCGCCCGCGCCCTTTTCGATGCGGTGGGCCAACCGCGGATCGGCGGCCAGGGTGTCGTGGACAAGCCTCGCGTTGCGTCCCAGGCGGTCCAGGCGAGCGGCGTCGGCAAGACCCAGCGCGGCAATCGCGGCCCCGGCCGCCGCGGGGGCCAGCGCGGTGTCGTAGAGGAAGGTGCGCGAGGTGTTGACCAGGTGCTCGCGCAGCGCACCGGCCTGCCCGCCGCCCAACAGCACCGCACCGCCCTGGGCACCCAGGGCCTTGGAAAGCGTGGCGGTGGCCAGCACGTGGGAGCAGTCGGCAAGGCCGGCCGCGCGCACCGCCGAGCCCTGGTGCGTGGCGGCCAGCGAGTGGGCCTCGTCGATGACCAACAGGGCCCGGTGCCGGGCGCAGAGCTCGGCCGCGGCGACCAATGGTGCCGCATCCCCCAGGACCGAATAGACCGATTCGAGGACCACTGCCACGCGCGGGACCGGGTTGGCGCAATCGCGGTTGACTTCCAGCAACCGTTGGACTTCCGCCAGGTCGTTGTGCGCGGCGGTGGTGACCCTGGCCCCGGAGAGGCGGGCGCCATCGATCAGGCTGGCGTGGGCATGGGCATCGAGGATGAACAGGCTTCCCGGTCCGCCGAGCGCCTGCAGCAAGCCGAGGTTCGCGGTGTACCCGCTGGAATAGACCAGGGCCTGGGACCGGTGGGTGTACCGGCACAGGGCCTCTTCCAGCTCGTTGTGGACCGGCAGGGTGCCGGTGGCCACGCGGCTGGCGGCTGCTCCGGCCCCGTGGCGGTGCACGGCGTCCGCGGCCGCGGCCCTGACCTCCGGGTGGCCGCTGAGGCCCAGGTAGTCGTTGGAGGCCAGGTCCATCAGCAGCTCGCGGGAGCTTTCCACGCGGTGCAGCCCGCGGGTGGCGCGCACCCGCGCCCGATCCTCCAGCCACCGTTCCCACGGTGCCGCGGGTGCCGCGGGTGCCGCGGGTGCCGCGGGTGCGCGTTCCACGGCGGGTTCGAGGCTAGTCTCCATGGACTTGACCCACCGCAGCGACCAGGGCGGCACCCAGGACCGACAGCTCCCCGGCGTCGGCGATGTAGGGCGGCATGACGTAGACCAGGTCGCGGAAGGGCCGTACCCAGGCCCCGTGGCGCACCGCGGCTTCGGTCAACTCGGCCACGCGGACGGGCCCGGACAGCTGGATGACACCGACGCCGCCCAGCACCCGGACCTCCTTGACGCATGCCAGGTCCCGGGCCGGGGCCAGGGCCTGGCGCAGCCCGGCCTCCAGCGCCGCCACCTGCACGCGCCAGGGAGCGGTTGCGGAGCGCGGGTCGCCGGACCCGGTGAGCAGATCCAGCGAGGCGTTGGCCACGGCACAGGCCAGCGGGTTGCCCATGAACGTGGGCCCGTGCAGCAGCGCCTCGCCGGCATCGCCCAGTACCTGTGCCACCTCGGGGGTGCACAGCATCGCCGCCAGGGAAAGGTAGCCGCCGGTCAGCGCCTTGCCCACGCACATCACGTCGGGGTCGACCTGCGCCCATTCACTGGCGAAGAGCGCACCGGTGCGCCCGAAGCCGGTGGCGATCTCGTCAACGATCAGCAGCAGGCCGTGCTCGTCGGCGATCTCGCGCAGGATCCGCAGCGCGCGCGGCGCATAGACGTACATGCCGCCGGCACCCTGCAGGACCGGCTCGCAGATGATGCCCGCCAGTTCCGGCGCGTGGGCGGCGGCGATGGAGCGTGCCGCCGATTCCCATGCGGCCAGTTCCGCGGCGTCGGATTCCCATAGCCCTTCGGCCGTGAGCCGGGCCGCCGGCGGGCGCGGCAGGAAGAGCTGTTCGCGGCCCAGCGGCGCAAATGCCGCGTGCATGCCGTCCACCGGATCGCAGACGCCCATCGCCGCGAAGGTGTCCCCGTGGTAGCCTCCGCGCAGGGCCAGGAAGCGCCGGCGCGTTCCGTGGCCGCGGGCGTGCTGGTATTGCAGGGCGAGCTTGAGTGCGACCTCCACTGAGATGGATCCGGAATCGGCCAGGAACACGTGGCGCAGCTGCCCGGGGGCCATGGCCACGAGCCGTTCGGCCAGTTCCACGGCCGGGGAATGGGTCAGCCCGCCGAACATGACATGGCTGAAATTGTCGATCTGGGCGTGGGCGGCGGCATCCAGCACCGGGTGGCGGTACCCGTGCACCATCGACCACCAGGAGGACATTCCATCGATGACCTCGTGGCTGCCGGCTTCATCGACCAGTGAGAGCCGAACGCCCTGGGCCGCCGCCACGGCGTAGTGCGCCCCGGCGTCCAGGGTTGCGTAGGGGTGCCAGAGCAGCCCGGAGTCCCGGGCGAGCAGGCTTGGGGCTGCCGATCTCATGCGTTGGGGGTTTCGGGGGTTCCGGCGCCGCGGCGGCGCAGCACCGGTTCCGCGCCGCCCATCGGGCCGCAGCCCTGCGAAGCGCTCCCGCAGCCGCTGCCGCAGGTGGTGCCGCAGCCGGGGGCCTCGGGCTTCACGGGGGCGACGTCGGCCCGGTGCCGCAGCCGCGCGGCCAGTTCCGCGGGATCAAGGTCCTCCTGGCCCAGCACCACGTATCCGGCGTCCGCGATCATGGCGAGGTCCGTTTGTGCGTCCTGCCCCTCGGACGTGAGGTAGTCGCCGAGGAACAACGAGTTGGCCACCGCCAGCGCGGTCGACTGCAGTGAACGCAGGTGCATTTCACGCCCGCCGGCCATGCGCAGCTCGGTCGCCGGGCAGGCCAGTCGCACCAGGGCGAGGATGCGCAGGCAGGCCAGCGGGGTCAAGTGCCAGGTCCCGGCCAGCGGGGTTCCGTCGAAGGGCATCAGGAAGTTCACCGGGATCGAGTCGGCGTCCAGGTCGCGCAGTGCGAAGACCGCCTCGACGAGCTGCCCGGGGCTTTCGCCCATGCCCACGATCAGTCCGGAGCACGGGGACAGGCCAGCGTCCTTGGCCTGCCCCACGGTGTCCACGCGTTCGGCGAACGTGTGGGTCGAACAGATTTCCGGGTACAGGGATTCGGCGGTGTTCAGGTTGTGGTTGTAGGCATCCGCCCCGGCGGCGGCGAGCCGTTCGGCCTGGCCGGCCTTCAGGATTCCCAGGCAGGCGCAGACCTCGATGTGCGGGTGTTCGCCCTTGAGCTGTTCGACCATGGTGGCCACCCGGTCCACGTCCCGGTCGGTGGGACCCTTCCCGGAGGCGACCATGCACACGCGCGAGGCTCCGCCGGCGATGCCCAGCCCGGCCTGGTGGACGGCCTCATCGGGCTTGAGCCAGGTGTACTTCAGGATCTCGGCCTTGGAACCCAGCCGCTGGGAGCAGTAGGTGCAGTCCTCGGGGCACAACCCGGACTTGAGGTTCACCAGGTAGTTGACCTTGACGGTGTTGCCGAAATGCTTGCGGCGCAGGGTCCCCGCGGCCGCGACCAGCTCCAGGGTCATTTCGTCGGGCGTGTCCAGGATGGACATGGCCTCGGCCGCGGTGATCCGGTGCCCGGCGGACACCCGGGCCGCGAGTTCCGCGAACCCGGCCTCGTTGGCGGCTTGGTGCGGATCGGAGATCGTACGGGTGGCTGTCATGTCGGGGCCTTCCGGTGGGGGCGCAGCGCGCGGTTCCGATGTCGACGCGGTTCGAGAATCGCGCAACGATCAATTGAACGCTGTTCAATAGCGGATCCCAACCTACCCTAAACATTGAACACCGTTCAATTCCTGCAGGGAGCCCACACCTCTTCTTGCATGAATCCGGAAACACGGAAGCGGGACGGAACCGGTCATCGGTTCCGCCCCGCCGCTGTGCGGCGCCGGCCGCAGGTTATGTCGGCTGGCCCACCCCGATGACGTCAAGGTCGTGGCCAATCACCAGGCGCCCGTCAAAGCCTTCCCCGCACCGCGCCCAGACTTCGTCCGGACGATTTCCGGGAACCAAGTGCGAGAGCACCAGAGTTCCAACTCCGGCCTCCTGGGCAACCGCGCCCACGTCCTCGATCAGCGTGTGCGACCGGATCAGGTGCTGGAATAGGCCTTCCTGCGCGTCGTTGCGCGGCTGCGGGAAGAGTGATTCGGGCCAGGACTTGTCGATGACCTCGTGCACCAGCACATCGGCACCCCGGGCCAGGGTAATGATGTTCGGTGTCAGCCCGGTGTCTCCGGAGAAGACCACCGAACCGTCGGCCGTATCGAAGCGATAGGCCAACGCGGGGAAGACCGGCGCATGGTTGACCAGAATCGCCGACACCGTGACGTACTCGTCCTGGAAGAACACGAATGGTTCCATGACCGGACACGGATCGGTGTTCGGGTTCTTCAGGTATTTCTTCGGAACCGGCACATCGAAGGCTTCCCAGAGTTCCTCCGGACGCGGTTTGCGGTTGTCGAAAAGCCGGTCGTTGAAGTCGGTGGCGAAGGCCTGGACCAGCAGGTCGGTCATTTCCTTCGTGCCCGGGGTGGGGTTCTTGGGGTTGATCGGCTGGGGCGCCTTTCCTTCGCCGAAGAGCTCGGGCACTTCGCCGCGGTTGCCCGGACCCCAGATCGGCACCTTGCTGTCCACATTTTGCAGCCCGTTGAAGATTCCTTCGCTGAGGATGTTGTTCAGGTCCACCACGTGGTCGGAGTGCAAGTGGGTCAGGAAGATCCCGCCCAGCACGTCCAGCGGCCCGTCCATGTCGGAATCGAAGTTGGGGCCGAGCTTTGCTTTCCGCAACTGGCCCATGACGCCGTGGCCCGCGTCAATGATGTAGTACCGATCACCCACTACGAGTGCCGAGGAAATGCCCTCGCGGGTTCCGCCGGGCCAGTACGGAGGCCCGCCGGAGGTTCCCAGCAATACCAACCGGGTCCGGTGATTGCCGACCGGCGCAGGCCCGAATTTCCGGGCCCCGCCGGGTCCGGGTTCGGCGGCCTGCGCTTGGCCCGACACGGCGCCGATACCCAGGGCCGCGGCCCCGAGCCCGAAACTGGCCAGCATTGTTCGTCGTGCAACGCCGGCGGCTGCGGCCTTGCCCATGATTTCGCACATGGAGATCCTTCCGTTCGATGTCGCCGCGAGTGGCACCTTGGGGGCTTCTCGCGGCCTGGTTTTGGGATGCCTGCGCCTGGCCGACTTGGCCAAGCGCGGTTGGGCCGGGACCCGGCGGCTGGCAGGCCGGAGCCGGCCGAGACACGGGGCGCGGTGGACGCCTGCGGCCCTACGCCTCTCCGGGCGCGAGGACGATGTCGAAGCGGGTGCGCGCCCAGGCCGCGGTGCCGAGGTCGCGGCCGTCGGGCGCGGGGGTGCCGGCGGGCTGTTCGGTGAACCGTTTGATGAGCGAGTCCTTGACGCCGAAGACCGAGTCGCCGATTTCCAGTTGCGGGTCCCCGTCCACGAAGATGTGGGTGACCAGGGTGCGCAGGCCCGGGGCGGTGACCATGAAGTGCAGATGCGCCGCGCGCACCGGGGAGCGGCCCACGGATTCGAGCATCTGGCCCACCGGCCCGTCGTGCGGGATCGGGTACGGGGTCGGGGTCAGGCCCCAGAAGGCATACTTCCCGTCCGCGTCG